>NZ_JBHUQX010000204.1:0-16258 GCF_042674225.1 Streptomyces sp. NPDC056948 | reverse complement strand
GGGGAACGTGTCCCGCCCGCGCTCAGGTGCACGAGCCGTAGGTACGGGGGGAACCCCGGCTCTGTGCGACGGCCGATGACCAGTCGGCTCACTCATTACTGCGCCGGGGCGGCCGAAAACGTCACACCCTCGGCCAGGAGATTTTCACGGAGCACGAAACCGCAGGTCACAGGGGTGCGAGGGACTACCGGGAGCGGCCGCGGTCGGCGGCGTCATCGTCGTCGCGTCGCTCCTCGGAACGCTTCTCGGCCTGGCGGTCGGCCTTCCGCTCGGCCTTGTCGTGCTTGCGGTCCCGCTTCCCGTCCCGCTCTCGGTCCCCGTCCCGGTCCTTGTCCCGGTCCTCGTTCTCGGACCTGCCCTTGCCGCTGCCCTCGCCGTTCCGGTCCGTGGACCGGGAACCGGCCGTGGACAGGACGCCCTTGCAGTACTTCCACACCCGGGTGCCGCCCGCCGCGTCCCGCAGGTCGCGCCTGCGGTCGGCGTTCAGCCGCTTGCCGTCGCGGAGGTCGCGGCAGGCGGAGGTGATCTTCCTGCGGCTGTCGCCTGGACGGTCGCCCCGCTCGCCGGCGCCGGGCTTCGGGGCCGCGTCGTCGCGCGCCTCGCCCCGTCCGGAGCCACCGGCGCCACCCGCCGCGGGGCCGCTGGGGGCGTCGTCCGGGGTGGACCCGCCCTGCACGGCGTCGCTCGGCGAGGGCGACTTCAGCGGGCGTTCGGGAGGAGTGACGGCGGCGGACACCGAGGCACCGGGGTCGGGCTCGTCGCCGCCGAACGGTGTCAGGACTCCGGTTCCGGCCGCGACCGCGATCCCGCCGGCCATGCCGACCGCCAGCACGGCGGCCAGGGCGAGGCGTGCGGGACGGGCCCAGCGAGGCCGCCGGACATCGCCGGAGCCACTGCCGCGCGAGGTTCCGATCCGGACAAGTCCGGCGTCCACGACCTCGGCAGCGGCCCGTTCGCCCGTGGCCCCTGGGGCCGCGAGGGCCGCAGCGGCGTCGGCACGTTCCGCGCGCACCTTGCGGAAAGCGGCCATCGCCGCGGCCTCACCGGGGAGTTCCTCGCTGGTCGGCGGGGGTGACGCGGACAGCGCCCCGAGCGTCCTGGCGAGTCGTTCGGCCTGGCCACGGTCGGCGCCGTCGACAGCTTCCGGTGACTCTCCGCTCAGCAAACGCTCCGCCGTTTCGCGGTCCAGCCACCTGTACTGCTCGTCGGCCATCACACATCCTTCTGCGTCCGCGGGACGCTATGCGTCACACCTGCGGACGTCACCGCACCGCCGCGCGGTTCTCGCTGGGGCGGCAGGGCGTCGAGCACCCCGGCCGATTCCGGATCGGCCTCCGGGTCGTCGCCGAGCAGCTCGGCGAGCCGCCTCAGACCCCGGTGTGCCGCCGTCCGGACGGCGCCCGGGCGCTTGCCGAGCGTCTCCGCGGCGGACTTCGCGTCGAGCCCCACGACCACCCGCAGCACGACCGCCTCGGCCTGGTCCTGCGGCAGCCGGGCGATCAGGGAGAACGTGCCGTCGGTGGCGAGCGCCTCCATGGCCTCACCGGCGGTGTCGGACTCGGCGGCCCGGCCGGTCAGTTCGGTCTCGTCACCGCCGATCGCGGGCCGGCGCCCGCGCATGCGTATGTGGTCCAGCGCGCGATTGCGGGCGATACGGGCGGCCCAGCCGCGGAAACGGTCCGCGTCGCCGGTGAACCGCTCCAGGTCCCGGGCTATCTGCAACCAGGCCTCGGACGTCACGTCCTCGGCGTCGGGGTCGCCGACCAGCGTCCGTACGTACCCGAGCAGCCGCGGGTGCACGGCTCGGTACACAGTCCGGAACGCGGTTTCATCTCCGTCCTGTGCCGCACGCACCGCGGCGGTCAGCTCCGCGTCGTCCCCCAGCACCGCGCGCCCTTCTGCGCCTCAACCGGCGCCGCTCTCGCGGACCGGGTTCTCGCCGTCGTGGTTGCTCAATTGGTGGTTGCGGTGTCAGGACCGCAGGTGGTTGCGGTGGTCTTGCCGCCCTCGCGTTGGCGCGAAAGGCACGTTACGACCTGAAACCATGCCCCGTCCATGTCCGCCCAGGATGCAACTAAGCCGTGACACGGCGAGGTGTGACAGAAAACGCAGACATGGCGCTGTAGGGAGTACGGGCCGCCGCGCGGCCCGTGCCGCGCGACGGCCGGGGCCTCTCCTGTGGGGGGTGGCGGCCTCGGCCGTTGCCAAGGCGGCACCGTCTGTTTCTCTCCATCGCTTACTGGTGACGGCTGTTGGGCTGTGCGGGCTCGCCGCCGCTGGGGCTCCGGTCCGCGCCGTCGTGCTCGGCGGGTGGGGTCTTCTTCTCGGCGGGAGCGCTGTTCCCGGGGGTGTTCGCGGGGGTGTTCGCGGGGCCGTCGTTCCCGCCCGGCTTCGGCTCGGCCCGTTGTTCCGCGCAGTACGCCGTGACGTTCCTCTCACCGCCCGCCGCCGCCACGAGACGCTGCCAGACCGTCGCGTCCATGGCCCTGCCGCGTCCTTCGACCCGCTGGTAGGCGCGGCAGTGCGCCTCGGTGTCCTGGGCGGGGGCCGGGCGGTCCGGACGGGTCGGGGTCGGGCCGGTTTCGGGGCCCGGGCTGTGGCCGTCGCCGGGTGGGCTCGCCGCGGGGTCGTGCGGGGCGCTGCTCGAGGCGGGCGGGTGTTCGCGGCCGTCGTCGGTGCCGTCCGCCCCGGTACCCGCCGCGCCGATCGCCGCCACGGCGACACCGCCCAGCGTGAGACTGGCGAGCAGCACGGAGAGCGTCGTCTTCAGGGACCGCCCCAGGTACCGCCGCTCCCGGGACTCCCAGTCGTCCCGGCGGCGGGCGCGGCCGCGGTGGGCCCCGGCGTCCCGGGCGGCCCGGAACGCGGCCACGGCCCGCTGCTCGGCCTCGGCGTCGACGCCGTCCCGGACGAGGGAGGCCACGATCAGCGCCTCGACTTCGGCGTCGGGCAGGGCGGGAAGGGAACCACGGCCGTGAAGCCCGCCGCCGCTCTGCCGTTCACCCATGTCCGATTCCGTCCCTGTTCGATCCACTCGCCCACCCGGCCCGCCGGGCCTCACCAGTACGTCCCGCTCGTCCGGCCTGTTCAGGACGGAGCGACCGCCCGGTCCTGTCGGCCCGGCCGGAGAAGCTGAGCATCGTTCACGTCGACTCTCCCAGCGTCCGGGGAGCCTCATCCGTCACACCCTCCGCGCCGAGCTGCCGGGCGAGGCGCTTCAGCCCCCGGTAGGCGGCCGTGCGTACCGCGCCCGGCCGCTTGCCCAGGACGCGCGCGGCGGCCGGGCCGTCGAGGCCGACCACGACGCGCAGCAGCACGGCCTCGGCCTGGTCGCGGGGCAGCCCGCGGACCAGCTCCAGGGCGTGCTCGGTGGACAGGGCCTCCAGCGCCTGGTCGTGCGTGCTGTGCGGCCCGGGCAGGTCCAGGACGTCCTGTTCCAGCACGGCCGGCCGGGGCCGTACCCGCTGCCGGCGCAGATGGTCCAGCGCCCGGTGCCGGGCGATGGTCGCCGTCCAGCCGCGGAAACCGGCCCCGTCGCCCCGGAACCGCCCCAGATCCCGGGCGATCTCCAGCCAGGCGTCGGACGCCACGTCCTCCGCGTCGTCCCCGACCAGGCCGCGCAGATAGCCGAGCAGGCCGGGCTGCACGAGCCGGTAGGCGACCGCGAAGGCCGCCTCGTCTCCCTGCTGGGCCCGCGCGACGGCCGCGCCCAGTTCCCCGTCGTACGCCTGCACACGCCGGGGTGCCGCTCCCTGACCCACGTACCGTCCCTGTCCGTACCGAGTGCGCGCCCTCCCGTTCCACGCCCCCACGGTGATCAGCGCCGATGCGGACGGAAGTGTCACAGCGCGTCAGGCACCCGGAGACCGACCCCCGTTCGGGTCAACCCGACCCGCCGTCCTCGGGAGCGCCGGCCCGCGGAGGTTTGGGCCAAGTGACGTACCGGGGAGCTCTGCACGGGATGCAACCGCCCCACGAAAGGCGAGCGCCGTATGCCATCTCCCCTCCTGCGCACCGCCGTCGCCACCGCTCTGGCCCTCGGTGCCCTCGGTCTGACCCAGCCCGCCCGGGCCTCGTCCTCGGACGGCGTGTACACCGTCCGGGTGCCGGACGGTGATCCGCACAAGCGCTCCCTCGCCCCGCGCACCACCGAGCCGTTCAGCATGGTCGGTGTCACCTGGGCGGACCCGGACGCCGCCCTGGACGGCACCGCGTATGTGCGCACCCGCTCCCGCGAGAGCGGCGAGTGGAGCGCGTGGCGGGCGCTGGACACCGATGTGCGCATGCCCGAGAGCGGCCCCGACCACGACCACACCGGGGTGCGCGGCGGCACCCAGCCGCTGTGGACCGGGCCCTCGGACGGCGTCCAGGTGCGCGTCTCGGGCGGGCGGCTGCCCCAGGGGCTGCGCGTCGAACTGGTCGACCCGGACGGCGGGCCGGACGCCGTGCACACCTCGGTCGTCGAACCGGGCGCCCCGGAACCCGGCGCCGTCGAACCGGCCCCCGGAGCGCCCCTGGCCGGCCGCCCCGCCGTGACGTCGCGCTCCGCCTGGGGCGCCGACGAGTCCCTGGTGAAGGACCCGCCCACGTACACCACCGGCACCCAGGCGATGTTCGTCCACCACACGGCGGGCACCAACGACTACACCTGCTCCCAGTCGGCGTCGGTGGTGCGCGGTGTGTTCCTGTACCACGTGCAGAGCAACGGCTGGAACGACATCGGCTACCACTTCCTCGTCGACAAGTGCGGCACCGTCTTCGAGGGCCGCGCGGGCGGCGTCGACAAGCCCGTCCTCGGCGCGCACACCTACGGCTTCAACACCGCCACCAGCAGCGTGTCGGTGCTCGGCGACTACTCCACGGCGACCACCAACGCCGCGGTGCGCGAGTCGGTCGCCAAGGTGGCGGCCTGGAAGCTCGGCCTGTACGGCCTCGACCCGGCCGGGACCGTGGTGCTGACCTCCGGTGCCGACAACGGCAAGTACCAGGCGGGCCAGAAGGTCACGCTCAACCGCATCTCCGGGCACCGCGACGGCTCCCCGACGGAGTGCCCCGGACAGAACCTCTACGACGACCTGCCCGAGATCCGCTCCCTCGCCGCGAAGCCGGGCACGCTCGTCGCGCCGCAACCGAGACCGGAACGACCGGAGCCGGGAGCGGAACAACCGGGGCCGGGAGCGGAGCCTGCACCCGAGCCGGAGTGGGAAACGGAGCTCGCCGAGCTGGGGATCGAGGGCGTGCTCGCGCGCTGACGCTACTGCCGGGGCGCGCTCGCCGCGTCCCGGAGCAGCAGCCGCAGCGATCCATGACCGCCGTAGCAGCGGCGGGCCTCGTCGATCGGGTCCCAGAGGCGCCCGTCGGGGGTGCGGATCCAGTGGTCGCCCCCGGTGGCCCACCATTCGGCCCCGGTCTGACGTGCCATCACCTCACCGGCATAGGCCCCGAACCCACGCAGCACCTCCTCCACGGCCGCGTACGGCGCTCCTTCCTGCCGTATCCCCTCGATCATGCGGTCGATGCTCCACAGACTCTGTGCCGAGTAGTCGAGGCGCAGTCGTGCTCCCTCGCGCATCGTCGCCACCGTGTCCGCCGCCCACCGCAGCGGCTTCGCAGCCGCCGATGGCCTGGTCTCCTGCTGAGTCGTCACACCCCTTCAATGCGCTACGGGGCGGCGTTTCGTCACGCGAAATCGGCGACTTCCCGGAAGTGGCGCAGGACCGCCCCACCTCGGCCTTACGACAGTCACAGGACTCTTTCAGGAACGGGGTTTAAGGCCCCTGGGCCGGTCAGGGTGCCCCGGTGGCCCTCAGCCGCGCTGCCGGGTCCGGCGGGAGACCACCGCGCGCAGCACCCGGCGTCCCTCCGTCGAAACCTCCAGCGCCCGCCGCAGCCCGGCCGGGCCGTGTCCGGCCAGGACCTCGAGGACGGTGACCTGGCGGCGCAGTTCGGCGGCGACGAGCGGCGACATGCCCTCCGTACCGCCCTGGCGACGGGTGTCGACCGAGGAGGCCTCGTCCGGGGCGGTGTCGAGGAGGCGGTGGATCTGGAGGGAGGCGACGGAACAGGCGTCGGCCCACACCCGCACCTCGGCGGCGGCGCGCTGAGCGGGAGCGGCCTCGAGCATCCGGTGGGCGAGCACGACCGCCTCGTCCCCGTCGCCCGCGACGTCCAGCTTCCCGCGCGCCTGCTCCAGCCCGTCACCCCAGTCACCGGAACCGGCGTCGTCGGTGAGGCTCGCCCACAGCGGCCGCAGGATCTCGTCGTCGCCGCCCAGCAGGGGCACGCACCGATCCAAACAAGCCAGCCCGCTCGCGGCCAACCCGCGATCGTCGGCCTGTGCGATCAACTCCACCAGGCTCATCCACGCCTCCCTCCGCGGGCCTTCTCCGGGGCCCTACCAGGCTGCTACCAGCCCTCACCCCTCACGGAACCCGCACTTCCCCTTACTGCGTGCGACGGCCCCGGAGTGTCACAGGGGCACCACGCCCAGTCGGTCGAGAAAGCGGAAGAAGAGGTTTTCGGCCAGAGGATCAGGGTCTGAAGTCAGTACGTCCACCAGCGCGTCGGCGTTCACTTCGTGTCCTGCCTCGGCGGCCCAGCGCACCGCGCGCTCGGCGGCGTCCGGGGGTTCCAGGAAGTAGTCCTCCAGCGTGAGGCCCTCCCGGTCCGCGCCTAAGTAGCCGGCCATCGCGGTGCGCGCGAGGCACGTCGTCCACGCCCCGCTCTCCGGCGCCGCGGCCTCCAGCACCACGCACTCGCTGTTCATGACGTACCCGAACAGCGAAGGCGCCCCGGTCTCCCGGGCGAGGTCGTTCATGTTCCCGATGTCGCCCTCGCCGCTCGGGTACTCCCACAGTTGCCATCCGCCGGGCGCCGAGGTGTGCGGCGTCATACCGCCCTCGGCCCCCGGCAGCGCGGCCAGCTCCGCCAGCGGCTGCTCCGCTCTGCCCACGACGAAGTAACCCCAGTAGCCCATGTTCCGGTTCCCCCCGGCATATTCGATTCGACTCGCGTCAGAAGACCACCACAGTCGCACGGGAGTTCGCAGCCGTATGGGCCAATTCGTGCGGGGTCAGCCGAGCCTGTCCGCCAGCGCCCGGAACTCCGCCCAGGACAGCTCGGGCCTGTCCGGGTCCCACAGCTTCTGGACGGTCGCCCGCAGCGGCATCCGGACCCCGGCCGCCACCTGGTCCTGCGTCTGCGAGTCGGCCAGGTCGCACCAGACGGCGAAGTTCCCGCCGAGGATCTGCCCGTCGTAACGCTCCGGCACGGCCGTGGTGCCGCGCAGCACCCGTGGCGTCCACTGCTCGTAGATCCGCTGCCCCGTCGGGTAGACGAAGGTCTGCGGCTCGCCGAGCACGTAGTACAGGTACTCGTCGTTGTAGTTGATCACCTTGCGGCCCGCGTTCAGATACTCCAGGGGCTCCCGGGCACCGATCTCCTTGCCGGTCCAGTAGGCGACCTGGATGTCCTTGTCGGCCTCGACGGACGTGCCGCGGAAGAAGCCGTCGTTCCACGCGCGCGGGGTGCGCTCGTGCTCGCGGACGGTGGCGGCGCGGTCGTTGAGCCAGCCGGTGGTGAGGTCGGCGACCGTGGCGCCGGAGCCGTACTTCTTCTGCGCGGCGGCGGCAAGCTGCGGGAACGACGCCTCCGGGTCGGAGCGGACCAGCGCCTGGTACTCGTCGGCCCCGAGGTGCCAGGGCTTGCTGGGGAAGAGGTCCGCGTACTCGTTCAGCAGTTCGTCGACGATCTCGGCGCTCTCGGGCTTGGAGATGTCGATGGCGCCCTGCACCGCCGACCCCTGCGCGGTGCGCAGCTGGAGGTCGGGGTGGGCGCGGAGGACCGCGCCCAGGTGCCCGGGCGAGTCGATCTCGGGCACGACGGTGATGTGCCGGCTCTCCGCGAGGTCGATGATCTTCCGCACCTGCGCCTTGGTCAGATGCGGCTGGGACACGATCTCCGGCTGCGTGTCGGACTCGATCCGGAACCCCTGGTCGTCGGAGAAGTGCAGGCCGAGCTGGTTGAACTTCAGATCGCCCAGCTCCCGGACCCGGTCCTCGATCCAGCCGGCCGTGAAGTTCTTGCGCGCGATGTCCAGCATGAACCCGCGCTGCGGCTTGGCCGGCTCGTCCCGCACCACGCCCTCGGGCGCCGTCCCGCCGTCGTGCGTCTCCTGCTTGAGCGTGCGGGTGCCGTAGAAGACGCCCGCGTCGGCGGGCCCGGTGATCTCCGCGCGCCCTTCGCGCACGGTCATGACGTACGACTCCGGGTTCGCCTTCTTGTCGCCGCCGAGCGCCAGCCGCAGGTCCCCGGCGCGCCGGTCGTCCTTCTCGCCCGCGTACGTCAGCCCCAGCTCGCCGGCGACCAGCCGCCCCTCGTCGGCGAGCGCCGCGTCGTCCACGACCACACGGTTGCCGCTCTCGGGCTGCCAGCCCGGGCCGCGCGCCGGCTCGTGGTCGCGCACGGCGGGGATCGTCCGCGGCGCCTTGGACAGGGCGTACGAGCGGCTCGGACTCGGCGAGGTGCCCCGCGGGGCGCCCGCGGTCCGGCCCTCGGAGGGTCTGGCCTCCGTCCCCGTGGACCCGCCGTCGCCGTCCGAGGCCGCCCACAGCCCCAGACTCACCCCGGCCGCGACCATGACCAATGCGACGGCCATGGCCACGACCAGCACTGGCCGCTGTTTCACCTGCTTCGCCGTATCCCGGCGCCTGTGCTGACTCACACGGCCAACCTAAAACCCGGCGGCGCCCGGCGCGCGTCCGGGCACGTCCACCACGCGTTCCGAAACTCTCTCCCCCGGGTGAAATTCGGGCATCCGTCGGACACGTCTCGGTCGCACTCGATAGCGTGACGTCACATCTCTCACACCTTGCCCTGCCGACACACGTGACGCCCACGAGGAACCACGCTGCCTGCGCACCGTCTCCCAGACCTCCCCGGCCGAGCCGCCATACCGGTGGAGCACTTCAACGCAGCCTCCGCGCAGGAGCTGCAGCAGACTCTCCTCACCTGCCTGCGCAGCCACCGCTGGTCCGGGCGTGTCGCGGAACACCGCCCCTATCCGGACCTGGCCTCCCTGCTCGCCGCCTCCGACGAGGCGGCGTACGACCTGGCATGGGGCGACCTCACGGAAGCGCTGACGGCCGAGCCCCTGCCCGCCCTCCCGCCGGACACCTACGCCGCGGCCCACACCGCCCTCAGCGCGGCCTACGCCGCCTATGAGGCCCGCTTCGGCCATGTGTTCGTCATCTGCCTGGACGGCCTGACACCGGACGAGGTCCTGGACCACCTCCTGGAAGCCATCCGGTCACGATTGACCAACGATCCCGAAGAGGAGCGGGCAGTGGTGGCCGACGAACTCCGGCACCTCGCAAAGGAACGGCTGGTGGACACCCTCAGGGGCGCGGGGCTGTAGTCGATTGGCGGCTACCGCCGCGTGGGCGCGACAAGCCACAACGGCGCCACACCCGGCAGATAACGGGAAATCACACCCCAGAAGCCGCAGAGGCTAGCCCGTATGCATGCCAGTTTGATCACACAGCCAGACCCCCGCTAAGGCCAGCGGCAACGGATCGCTACGATGCTGGGGGCCGGTGGACCGTACCCGGCCGGGCCCGACCGACACACCAAGCCGGCGCGGCCCCAATCCCCGCTCCCGGAGGAAACTTCCGTGCCGGCTGGAACGCTGTACCGCGGCCGGGAAGGAATGTGGTCCTGGGTGGCTCATCGAGTCACCGGCGTCCTCATCTTCTTCTTCCTGTTCGTTCACGTGCTGGACACCGCCCTCGTCCGCGTGTCCCCTGAGGCCTACGACACCGTCGTAGCCACGTACAAGACGCCGATCGTCGCGCTGCTGGAGTACGGCCTCGTCGCCGCCATCCTCTTCCACGCGCTCAACGGCCTGCGCGTCATCGCCGTCGACTTCTGGATCAAGGGCGCCCGGTACCAGAAGCAGATGCTCTGGACCGTCGTCGCCCTGTGGGTCGTGCTGATGCTCGGGGCGATCTACCCCGTCCTCGGCCACGCCGCTCGTGAACTGTTCGGGAGCTGACGCCAATGTCCACGACTGAGAAGACCGCTGCCGGCGTCGGCCCCGTCGAGGGCGGCGACGTCTACACCGTCGACAACCCGGCCCCCTTCATCGAGGCCCCGCGCCAGCGCACCAAGAAGACCCCGAAGTCCACTCGGGGCAACTTCGAGCTGGCCGCCTGGCTGTTCATGCGCCTGTCCGGCGTGGTGCTGGTCGTGCTGGTCCTCGGCCACCTGCTGATCCAGCTCGTGCTGGACGGCGGCGTGTCGAAGATCGGCTTCGCCTTCGTGGCGGGCCGCTGGGCGAGCCCCTTCTGGCAGGTCTGGGACCTGCTGATGCTGTGGCTCGCGATGCTGCACGGCGCCAACGGCCTGCGCACGGTCATCAACGACTACGCGGAGCGCGCGAACACCCGGCTGTGGCTCAAGGGCCTGCTCTACACCGCCACGGTGTTCACCATCCTGCTGGGCACGCTGGTGATCTTCACCTTCGACCCGAACATCCGCTAGGCACGGGGCTGCGAGAATCATGAAGATCCACAAGTACGACACCGTCATCGTCGGCGCCGGTGGCGCGGGCATGCGCGCCGCCATCGAGTCGACGAAGCGCAGCCGCACCGCCGTGCTGACCAAGCTGTACCCCACCCGCTCCCACACGGGCGCCGCGCAGGGCGGCATGGCCGCCGCGCTGGCCAACGTGGAGGAGGACAACTGGGAGTGGCACACCTTCGACACGGTCAAGGGCGGTGACTACCTGGTCGACCAGGACGCCGCCGAGATCCTGGCGAAGGAGGCCATCGACTCCGTCCTCGACCTGGAGAAGATGGGCCTGCCGTTCAACCGCACGCCGAACGGCACCATCGACCAGCGCCGCTTCGGAGGTCACAGCCGTAACCACGGCGAGGCCCCGGTCCGCCGCTCCTGCTACGCGGCCGACCGCACCGGCCACATGATCCTCCAGACGCTGTACCAGAACTGCGTCAAGGAGGGCGTGGAGTTCTACAACGAGTTCTACGTCCTGGACCAGCTCATCACCGAGGTCGACGGCGTCAGGCGGTCGGCCGGTGTGGTGGCGTACGAGCTCGCCACCGGCGAGATCCACGTCTTCCAGGCGAAGTCCGTGGTCTACGCGTCCGGCGGCTGCGGCAAGTTCTTCAAGGTGACGTCCAACGCGCACACGCTGACGGGCGACGGCCAGGCGGCGGTCTACCGCCGCGGTCTGCCGCTGGAGGACATGGAGTTCTTCCAGTTCCACCCGACCGGCATCTGGCGCATGGGCATCCTGCTGACGGAGGGCGCCCGTGGTGAGGGCGGCATCCTCCGCAACAAGGACGGCGAGCGCTTCATGGAGAAGTACGCGCCGGTCATGAAGGACCTCGCGTCCCGTGACGTCGTCTCCCGCTCCATCTACACGGAGATCCGGGAAGGCCGCGGCTGCGGCCCCGAGGGCGACCACGTCTACCTGGACCTGACGCACCTCCCGCCGGAGCAGCTCGACGCGAAGCTCCCGGACATCACGGAGTTCGCCCGGACCTACCTCGGCATCGAGCCCTACACGGACCCGATCCCGATCCAGCCCACGGCTCACTATGTGATGGGCGGCATCCCGACGAACGTCGAGGGTGAGGTCCTGTCGGACAACACCACCGTCGTCCCGGGCCTGTACGCGGCCGGCGAGGTCGCCTGTGTGTCCGTGCACGGCGCCAACCGCCTCGGCACCAACTCCCTGCTGGACATCAACGTGTTCGGCAAGCGCGCGGGCATCGCCGCCGCGGAGTACGCGCAGACGGCGGAGTTCGTCGAGCTGCCGGAGAACCCGGCGGAGTTCGTGATCGAGCAGGTGGAGCGACTGCGCGACTCCACCGGCACCGAGCGCGTGTCGGCGATCCGTCGCGAGCTGCAGGACACCATGGACGCCAACGTCATGGTGTTCCGCACCGAGCAGACGATCAAGACGGCGGTCGAGAAGATCGCGGAGCTGCGCGAGCGGTTCAAGAACGTGTCGGTCCAGGACAAGGGCAAGCGGTTCAACACGGACCTGCTGGAGGCCATCGAGCTGGGCAACCTGCTGGACCTCGCCGAGGTCATGGCGGTCTCCGCGCTCGCCCGCAAGGAGTCCCGCGGCGGTCACTACCGCGAGGACTACCCGAACCGCGACGACGTCAACTTCATGCGGCACACGATGGCGTACCGCGAGGTCGGCGACGACGGTTCCGAAACCGTCCGTCTCGACTACAAGCCGGTCGTCCAGACCCGCTACCAGCCGATGGAGCGTAAGTACTGATGGCTACCCCTGTTGTGGACAAGGCGGAAGCGGCCGGCCAGCCCGAGCCCGGCTTCGCCGACTCCCCCTACATCACCGTCACCTTCCGGGTCCGCCGCTTCAACCCGGAGGTCTCGGCCGAGGCGACCTGGGAAGACTTCCAGCTCGAGATCGACCCCAAGGAGCGCGTCCTCGACGCCCTCCACAAGATCAAGTGGGACGTCGACGGCACGCTGACGTTCCGCCGCTCCTGCGCGCACGGCATCTGCGGCTCCGACGCCATGCGGATCAACGGCAAGAACCGCCTCGCGTGCAAGACGCTGATCAAGGACATCAACCCCGAGAAGCCGATCACGGTCGAGGCCATAAAGGGCCTGACGGTCCTGAAGGACCTCGTGGTCGACATGGAGCCGTTCTTCCAGGCGTACCGCGATGTCATGCCCTTCCTCATCACGAAGGACACGAACGAGCCGACGCGTGAGCGCCTTCAGTCGGCCGAGGACCGCGAGCGGTTCGACGACACCACGAAGTGCATCCTCTGCGCGGCCTGCACCACGTCGTGCCCGGTCTTCTGGAACGACGGCCAGTACTTCGGCCCGGCGGCCATCGTCAACGCGCACCGCTTCATCTTCGACTCGCGCGACGAGGCCGGCGAGCAGCGCCTGGAGGTCCTGAACGACCGCGACGGCGTCTGGCGCTGCCGCACGACCTTCAACTGCACGGACGCGTGCCCGCGCGGCATCGAGGTCACGAAGGCGATCGCGGAGGTGAAGCGAGCGCTGATCACGCGCCGCTTCTGAGATCGCGTTCCGTACGTTCCCGTACGGCTGCTGAGGGCCCCGTCTCCGGTATCGCACCGGGGCGGGGCCCTCGCCGTGGCTCGTTCGAGTGAGTCGTACACGGTCGAGCCCGACGCCACGCAGCGCGCCGGAGAGGATGTCCGCGCCCCGACCAGGTGGAGGACACACGTATGTCGGCAGACCGTTCACTCACGAAGTGGGCC
Source organism: Streptomyces sp. NPDC056948 (assembly GCF_042674225.1). NCBI lineage: Bacteria > Bacillati > Actinomycetota > Actinomycetes > Kitasatosporales > Streptomycetaceae > Streptomyces > Streptomyces sp. NPDC056948. Next base: position 2,963 of record NZ_JBHUQX010000204.1, on the reverse strand, counting down.
GAGTGGCTCGCGGAACGCACTCCGGGCCCTCGTTTCGAGATCATCGACGGCCTGCTACTGGTGACACCGGTCCCCGACGGCCCCCATGCCAGAGTCCTGACGGACATCATGCTGGCCTGCCTGAACGCCGGAATCGACGACGAGGCGGGCACAGTCCTCCAGAAAGTCGCGATCCGGCTCCCCACTGGCCCGGAGGACTACGCCGTCCCCGACCTGTCCGTCGTCGACGCGGACACATCCGCGCTGGCCTCTCCGGCGGCAAGACCGTGCCAGACACCGTCCGCACCCACCCCCGCGTCTTCGCCACCCTCACCCCGCCATCCTTCGGCCCCGTCCACAACCGCCCCACCACCCCCGGCGGCGACATCCGGCCCTGCCGCTGCCGCAAGCTCCACGAACCCACAGACGCCCTGATCGGGACGCCGCTGAACCCCGCGACCTACGACTACGAAGGCGCGGTCCTCTTCAACGCCCACGCCTCCGCGCTGTGGGCCCGCTTCACCATCTACCTGCGCCGCGAGATCGCCGCCCAGCTCGGCATGACCCAGAAGGCCGCCCACGCGATCCTGCGGGTCTCCTTCGCCAAGGTCGCCGAGTACCAGCAGCGCGGCCTGGTCCACTTCCACGCCGTCATCCGGCTCGACGGCCCAGACGGCACCAGCCAGCCCCCGCCGCCATACGCCACCGTCGCCGTGCTCACTGAGGCCGCCCGTGCCGCCGCTGCACGGGTCCGTGTCATGGTCGAGTCGGACGCGGTCGGGGACCGCGAACTCGGCTGGGGCGAACAGTTCGACGTGCGCGAGATCGCCTCCTTCGGCGCTGACGCCGAATTCACCGATCAGGCCGTGGCCGCCTACGTGGCCAAGTACGCCACTAAATCCGCCGACGCCTCCGGCACCCTCGACCGCTCCCTGTTCTGCCGCCCCTGCCAGGGCCGGGGCGCCGTCCTCCTGCCCCACGGGTCCCCTCTCCCGTGCGCCGCCTGCGGCGGCACCGGGCAGGCCCGCCCGCTGCCACGGCTCGCCGTCACCCGCCACGTCCGGCAGATGATCCGCACCTGCTGGGAGCTGGGCAGGCTGCCGGAGTTCGCCGATCTCAAGCTCTGGAAGTGGGCGCACATGCTCGGCTTCCGGGGCCACTTCTCCACCAAGTCCCGCAGCTACTCCACCACCCTCGGCGCGCTGCGCGACATCCGCCGCGCCTGGCGCACCGAACAGGCCCGCATCCGCGCCGACCTGCCCGACCTCGACCCGACCACCACTCTCGTCATCGGCCACTGGAACTACCTCGGCTCGGGCTACAGCCCCGGCGCCGCACTCCTCTCCGCCCACGTCTGGCACCGCAAGGAACTGGAACGGCAGTTCGCGGCCGAAGGGGGCTGCTGATGGCCTCGCCCCCGCCCCCCGTCCTCCACCCTGCGGGCCCGGCGCTGGAGTTGCTGACGGTTCCCCAGGTCATGGCCCGCCTCCAGCTCGGCCGCTCCGCCGTCTACGACCTGATCCGTACCGGACAGCTCGCCTCGATCACCCTCGGCCGCGCCCGCCGCATCCCCACCCACTCCCTCACCGAATTCATCCGCACCCGCCTCGAACAGGAAGCCGCCTGATGACCACACCCCGCGACGCCCCCGCCTCCCGCCGCGTCCGCGCCAATGGCGACGGAACCGTCTGCCAGCGCAAGGACAGGCGCTGGGAAGCCGCCGGATACGTCCTCGCCCCCGGCAACACCCGCAAGCGCGTCCGCGTCTACGGCACCACCCGCAAGGAAGCGCTGGCCAAGCTCACCGAGAAGATCGCCGCCAGCAACCGCGGCGTCTCCGCGCCCTCCGCGCAGGGCAGCCTGGCCGCGTACCTGACGTACTGGCTCGACGCTGTCGCCGTCTACCAGCTCCGCGAGAACACCCACACCCGCTACACCGCCGTCGCCCGGCTCTACCTCATCCCCGGACTGGGCAAGAAGAAGCTCGCCAAGCTCACCGCCAAAGACGTCCGCACCTGGCTCAACCAACTCCGCACCACCTGCCAGTGCTGCACCCGCGCCCTCGACACTGCCCGTGACGAGCCCCGCTGCTGCGCCGCCGGGAAGTGCTGCTCCAGACGGCTCTCGCCGCTGACCCTTGCCTACGTCCACTCCGTCCTCAAGTCCGCCCTGGAGCACGCGGTGCGCGAGGAGGAGATCCCACGCAACGTCGCCCGCAACGTCCGCACCGGCACACCCCGACCCCGCCGCTTCGAACCCCTCACCGCCGACGAAGCCCGCAAGTTCCTGGCCGCCACCAACGGGCACCGGTTGCAGCCACTGTTCGAACTCGCTTTGCACACCGGACTCCGCAAGGGCGAACTCCTCGGCCTGCGCTGGGAAGACCTCGACCTGGCCGGCGGAACCGCCAGCATCCGACGCACCCTCCAGCGCACCAACTCCAGCGGCCTGACCGCCCTCCCGACCAAGACCCAGAGCTCCGAACGACGCATCGCCCTGCCCACGCCGTGCCTGCGCTCCCTCGAACAGCACCGCGACCGAAAGCTCCAGGAACGCGAGGCGGCGGGGACGAACTGGAAGGACAGCGGTTACGTCTTCACCCGCCCCGACGGCGCTCCGATCGAAGGGTCCACCCTCACCCGGCACTTCAACACCCTGCTCCGCCAGGCAAGGCTCCGCCGCATCCGGTTCCACGACCTCCGCCACTCGGCGGCCACCCTCCTTCTGGAGCAGGGAGTGGAACTCGTCGTGATCAAGGAGCTGTTGGGACACGCCCACATCGGCGTCACCGCCACCGTTTACGCCCACGTCCGGCTCCGCCTCCAACGCGACGCCATCGACCTCCTCGGCCACGCCCTCCGCAACCCCGCCGAGATCACCGGCACTCCCGATGACGATCTACCCCTCGTCGGATCCACCGTCCGCTGACGTTGCCGTCAACTACTGCCGTCAGACACCCCAGAGGCCCCACCCGAGAAACATTC
>NZ_JBHUQX010000203.1:0-16448 GCF_042674225.1 Streptomyces sp. NPDC056948 | reverse complement strand
GTGACGGAAGTGTCCGACAGGGAACCCCCGCGCCGCCGGGTGCCCGGCCCCGCCAGGCCCGCTCGGCCCGATGCCCGGCGGCGGCCCGGCCCCGGTGCCCGTCCGGCCCGTCCGGCCCGGCGGCCGGCCCAGGCCCGGCCGGGGGCGCCCCGGCCCCTGCGGCTGGGCAGCCCCCGGCCCCGGCTGCGCCTGGTCGGGCTCGCGCTGACGCTGGTGATGATCGCCTTCGTCGTGCGGCTGTTCCAGGTGCAGGCCGTCGACGCGAGCACGTACGCGGCCAAGGCCGAGCAGAACCGCTATGTCGGGCAGGTGCTGGCCGCGGACCGGGGCGAGATCACCGACCGGTCCGGTGTGGCCCTGGCGACCAGTGAGGACGCCTACGACATCACGGCCGACCCCACGATGTTCGCCCCGGACCACCTGAAGATCGGGGACGGGCCCGAGCAGGCCGCCGCGCTCCTCGCGCCGATCCTCGGCCAGGACCAGGAGACCCTGGTCGAGAAGCTGCGGCCGAAGAACAAGTCCCTGCGCTACACGAAGCTGGCCTCCCGCCAGACCCCGCAGGTCTGGAAGCAGATCAAGGACCTGAAGTCCGCGCTGACCAAGAAGTCGGAGACGGAGAAGAACACGCACAACGTCCTCGCGGGCGTCTTCTCCGTCGGAACCAGCAAGCGCGTGTACCCCAACGGCGACCTCGCCGCCGGGATACTGGGCTGGGTCAACGGCGAGGGCAAGCCCGGCGGCGGCATCGAACTCCAGCTGGACAAGCAGCTCGCCGGCAAGGACGGCAAGATCCGCTACGCCCAGTCCGGCGGCCGTCTCGTCCCCACCGTGGGTTCCACCGAGACACCCGCCGTGCCCGGCAGCGACGTCGAGCTCACCATCGACCGCGACATCCAGTGGGCCGCCCAGAAGGCCATCACCGACCAGGTGAAGGAGTCCGCGGCCGACCGCGGCTACGTCATCGTCCAGGACACCCGCACCGGCCAGATCCTGGCCATGGCCAACTCACCCGGCTTCGACCCCAACGACCTGTCCGACGCCGACTCGGCAGCGCTCGGCAACGCGGCCGTCCAGGACGCCTTCGAGCCCGGCTCCACCGCCAAGGTCATGTCGATGGCCGCCGTCCTTCAGGAGAACACCGCCACCCCGATGACCCATGTCGTCGTGCCCAACCGGCTGCACCGCGGCGACCGGCTCTTCAAGGACGACATCGACCACCCGACCTGGTACCTGACGCTCAACGGCGTCCTCGCCAAGTCGAGCAACATCGGCACCATCCTCGCCACCGGCCAGCTCGGCAAGACCCAGGCCCAGTCCAACAAGGTCCTCTACGACTACCTGCGCAAGTTCGGCCTCGGCAGCTACACCGGCCTGGGCTTCCCCGGCGAGACCAAGGGCATCCTCGCCCCGCCCGACAAGTGGTCGACCTCGCAGCAGTACACGATTCCTTTCGGCCAGGGCGTCTCCATCAACGCCATGCAGGCGGCGTCCGTGTACTCGACCATCGCCAACGGCGGTGTCCGCGTCGACCCCACGCTCGTCCGCGGCACCAAGGGCCCCGAAGGCCGCTTCACCCCGGCCCCCGAGCCCAAGAAGACCAGGGTCGTCAGCGCCAAGACGGCGAAGACCCTCGCCCAGATGCTGGAGTCCGTCGTGGACGACGAGGAGGGCACCGGCACCAAGGCGCGCATCCCCGGCTACCGCGTCGCGGGCAAGACGGGCACGGCCAACCGCGTGGATCCGGCCACCGGCAAGTACCACGGCTATACCTCGTCCTTCGCCGGCTTCGCACCCGCCGACAAGCCCCGCGTCACCGTCTACTGCGCCATCCAGAACGCCACCCAGGGCAGCTACTTCGGCGGCCAGATCTGCGGCCCCGTCTACAAGCGGGTCATGGAGTTCGCGCTGAAGTCCCTCCAGGTCCCGCCGACCGGCGCCAAAGCCGCGAAGCTGCCCGTCTCCTTCCAGAACTGAACCCCTCTCCTTCCGGAACCCAACCCCTCTCCTTCCGGAACCGAACCCCCGAGCCCTGATCAGCACCGAGCAACACCGAGCCACCAGGACCGCCCCCATGACAACGATCACCCCCGACCCCGGGAACCAGAGCGCTGCCGCCACCTCACTTCGCCCGGAGGCGGGTACGCCCGGTACGCTCACCGCCGTGCCAAACGCTGATCAGTCCCAAACCACCCAGAAGGGCCATCCCGTGACATACCCCGGGCCGCCCAGGCCGGTGCAGGTCTCCGCCACACCCCTCGCGGAACTCTCCGATCAGCTGGGTGTCCCCACGCCGGAGAGTGCCGCCGAGGTCACGGGCATCACCCACGACTCACGCGCAGTGCGCCCCGGCGACGTGTACGCCGCCCTCCCGGGTGCCCGGCTGCACGGCGCCGACTTCGTCACGCAGGCCGCCGGCCTCGGCGCGGCCGCCGTGCTGACCGACCCCACCGGCGCGGAGCGCGCCGAGGCGTCCGGTCTGCCGGTCCTCGTCGTCGACGACCCCCGCGGACGGATGGGCGAGCTGGCCGCCACGATCTACGGCCACCCCGGCCGGGACCTGCTCCAGATCGGCATCACCGGTACCTCCGGCAAGACCACCACCGCCTATCTCGTCGAGGGCGGCCTGAAGACCGTCAGGTCCACCGGCCTGATCGGCACGGTCGAGATGCGCATCGGCGACGAGCGCATCAAGTCCGAGCGCACCACCCCCGAGGCCACCGACCTCCAGGCCCTGTTCGCCGTCATGCGCGAACGCGGCGTCGACGCGGTCGCCATGGAGGTCTCCAGCCACGCCCTGGTCCTCGGCCGGGTCGACGGCTGCGTCTTCGACATCGGCGTCTTCACGAACCTCAGCCCGGAGCACATGGAGTTCCACTCCGGCATGGAGGACTACTTCCAGGCCAAGGCGCAGCTGTTCACGCCGAAGCGCGGCAAACTCGGCGTGGTCAACGTCGACGACGAGTACGGCCGCAGGCTGGCGAACGAAGCCACCGTCCCGGTCGTCACCTACTCCGCGGAGGGCCACCCCGACGCCGACTGGCGTGCCGAGGACGTCGAGGTCGGCCAGCTGGACTCGACGTTCACCGTCCTCGGTCCCAAGGGCGAGCGGATCAGCGCCAAGTCGCCGCTGCCGGGCCCCTTCAACGTGGCCAACACCCTCGCCGCGATCGTCGCCCTGGCCGTCGCCGGTCTCGACCCGCAGGCCGCCGCCGACGGTGTCGCCGCCGTACCCGGCGTGCCGGGCCGTCTGGAGCGCGTGGACGCCGGGCAGCCCTACCTCGCGGTCGTCGACTACGCCCACAAGACCGACGCCGTCGAGTCCGTGCTGCGCGCCCTGCGCAAGGTCACCGAGGGCAAGCTGCACATCGTCCTCGGCTGCGGCGGCGACCGGGACAAGTCCAAGCGGGAGCCCATGGGTGCCGCGGCGGCCCGGCTCGCCGACACCGCCGTACTGACCTCCGACAACCCCCGCTCCGAGGATCCCCTCGCGATCCTCGCCACGATGCTCCAGGGCGCGGCCTCCGTGCCCGCGTTCGAGCGCGGCGAGGTGCAGGTCTTCGAGGACCGGGCCGCCGCGATCGCCGCGGCCGTCGCCCGCGCCGAGCCCGGCGACACCGTGCTGGTCGCGGGCAAGGGCCATGAGCAGGGCCAGGACATCGCCGGGGTGGTCCGTCCCTTCGACGACCGCCAGGTACTTCGCGAAGCCGTCCAGAAGACCCAGGGATGAAAATCCAGAAGACCCAGGGGATGAACTTGTGATCGCCCTCTCCCTCGCCGAGATCGCAGAAGTCGTCGGCGGGCAGACCCACGACATACCGGATCCGTCCGTCCAGGTCACGGGCCCGGTCGTCCGTGACTCCCGCGAGGCGGTGCCGGGCAGCCTGTTCGCCGCCTTCGCCGGCGAGCGCGTGGACGGACACGACTACGCGGCGGCGGTCGTCGAGGCGGGAGCGGTGGCCGTGCTCGGCACCCGGCCCGTCGGCGCGCCCGCGATCGTCGTGGACGACGTCCAGACGGCCCTCGGCGCCCTCGCGCGGCACGTCGTACGACGTCTCGGTGCCACCCTCGTCGCCCTCACCGGCTCGGCGGGCAAGACCAGCACCAAGGACCTCATCGCGCAGGTGCTCCGGAGCAAGGCGCCGACGGTGTTCACGCCCGGCTCGCTCAACAACGAGATCGGGCTGCCGCTGACCGCGCTCAGCGCGACCGAGGAGACCAGGTTCCTCGTCCTGGAGATGGGCGCCCGCGGCATCGGGCACATCCGCTACCTCGCCGGTCTGACGCCCCCGAAGATCGGCCTCGTCCTCAACGTCGGCAGCGCCCACATCGGCGAGTTCGGCGGCCGTGAGCAGATCGCCCAGGCGAAGGGCGAGCTCGTCGAGGCCCTGCCGTCCGAAGCCGACGGCGGGACCGCGGTCCTCAACGCGGACGACCCCTACGTACGGGCCATGGCCGCCCGTACGAAGGCGAAGGTGATCTTTTTCGGAGAGTCCGGCGAAGCGGACGTTCGCGCCGAGAACGTGCGACTCACGGACACCGGACAGCCCTCGTTCAGGCTTCACACACCCTCCGGTGCAAGTGACGTGACCATGCGCCTGTACGGTGAGCACCACGTGTCGAACGCGCTCGCCGCGGCCGCCGTCGCCCACGAACTGGGCATGTCCGCAGACGAGATCGCCGTGGCGCTCTCCGAGGCGGGCTCCCTCTCCCGCTGGCGGATGGAGGTCACCGAGCGCCCGGACGGCGTGACGATCGTCAACGACGCCTACAACGCGAACCCCGAGTCCATGCGAGCCGCTCTGCGCGCGCTCGCGGCGATGAGCAAGGGGCGGCGGACCTGGGCGGTGCTCGGCAAGATGGCCGAGCTCGGGGACGAGGCTCTCGCCGAGCACGACGCGGTCGGACGGCTCGCCGTCCGGCTCAACGTCAGCAAGCTCGTCGCGGTCGGTGGCAGGGAAGCCGCCTGGCTGCAACTGGGCGCATATAACGAGGGTTCGTGGGGTGAGGAGTCGGTGCACGTGTCCGACGCACAGGCGGCGGTCGACCTGTTGCGCAGCGAGTTGCGCCCGGGGGACGTCGTACTCGTGAAGGCGTCCCGTTCGGTCGGCCTCGAGAGCGTGGCGCAGGCGCTCATCGAGTCCGGTGCCGAGGGTGAGGTTTCCGCCCGATGATGAAGCAGATCCTGTTCGCAGGAGTCATTGGCCTCTTCCTGACCCTGGTCGGCACCCCGCTGCTGATCAAGCTGCTCGCCCGCAAGGGCTACGGCCAGTACATCCGCGACGACGGCCCGCGCGAGCACGCCAGCAAGCGCGGTACGCCGACCATGGGCGGTATCGCCTTCATCCTGGCCACGGTCGCCGCGTACTTCCTGGCCAAGGTGATCACGGGCTATCTGGACCCGGAGGCCGACGCGGCACCGACCTTCTCGGGTCTGCTGGTGCTCGGCCTGATGGTCGGCATGGGCCTGGTCGGCTTCCTCGACGACTACATCAAGATCGTCAAGCGGCGTTCGCTGGGGCTGCGGGCCAAGGCGAAGATGGCCGGCCAGCTGACCGTCGGTATCGCCTTCGCGGTGCTGTCGCTGCAGTTCGCGGACAACCGCGGCAACACCCCGGCGTCCACGAAGCTGTCGTTCATCACGGACTTCGGCTGGACGATCGGCCCCGTGCTGTTCGTGGTCTGGGCGCTGTTCATGATTCTCGCGATGTCGAACGGCGTGAACCTGACCGACGGTCTGGACGGTCTGGCCACCGGCGCCTCGGTGCTCGTCTTCGGCGCCTACACCTTCATCGGCGTCTGGCAGTTCCAGGAGTCCTGCGCCAACGCGCAGACCCTGACCAACCCGGGCGCCTGCTACGAGGTGAGGGACCCCCTCGACCTCGCCGTGGTCTCCTCGGCGCTGATGGGTGCCTGCCTCGGCTTCCTGTGGTGGAACACCTCGCCGGCCAAGGTCTTCATGGGGGACACCGGTTCGCTCGCCCTCGGCGGTGTGCTCGCCGGCCTCGCGATCTGCTCCCGCACCGAGCTGCTGATCGCCATCCTCGGCGGCCTGTTCGTCCTGATCACCATGTCCGTGGTGATCCAGGTCGGCTCCTTCCGCCTCACCGGGAAGCGCGTCTTCCGGATGGCGCCACTCCAGCATCACTTCGAACTCAAGGGCTGGTCCGAAGTGCTCATCGTGGTCCGTTTCTGGATCATCCAGGGCATTTGTGTGATTGTTGGACTTGGCCTCTTCTATGCAGGATGGGCAGCGGACAAGTGACCTCCTCGGAGCCTTTCGCATTCCAGGGCAAGCAGATCACCGTCGCCGGGCTCGGCGTCTCCGGCGTCCCGGCGGCCAAGGTGCTGCACGGCCTCGGCGCGATCGTCACGGTCGTCAACGACGGCGCCGACGAGCGCGCCCGGGCGCAGGCGGCAGAGCTGGAGGCGCTCGGCATCACCGTGCGCCTCGGCGACGGCGACACCCTGCCCGAGGGCTCCGAACTGATCGTCACCGCGCCCGGCTGGAAGCCGGACAAGCCGCTGTTCGCGGCGGCGGAGCGGGCGGGCGTCCCCGTCTGGGGCGATGTCGAACTGGCCTGGCGCCTGCGCGGCCCCGACGCCGCTCCCTGGCTGGCCGTCACGGGCACCAACGGCAAGACCACGACCGTCCAGATGCTCGCCTCGATCCTGAAGGCGGCGGGTCTGCGCACGGCCGCCGTCGGCAATATCGGCGTCTCGCTCCTGGACGCGGTGCTCGGCGAGGAGCAGTACGACGTGCTGGCCGTGGAGCTGTCCAGCTACCAGCTCCACTGGGCGCCGTCGCTGCGCGCACACTCGGCCGCCGTGCTGAACCTCGCCCCCGACCACCTCGACTGGCACGGCTCCATGGAGGCGTACGCCGCCGACAAGGGCCGTATCTACGAGGGCAATCGCGTGGCCTGCGTCTACAACCTCGCCGACAAGGCCACCGAGGACCTGGTCCGCGAGGCCGACGTCGAGGAGGGCTGCCGGGCCGTCGGCTTCACCCTCGGCACGCCCGCACCCTCCCAACTCGGTGTCGTGGAGGGCATCCTGGTCGACCGCGCCTTCGTCGAGGACCGGCAGAAGAACGCCCAGGAGCTGGCCGAGGTCGCCGACGTGAACCCGCCGGCCCCGCACAACATCGCCAACGCCCTCGCCGCGGCGGCCCTCGCCCGGGCCTACGGCGTGCCCGCCAAGGCCGTACGGGACGGTCTGCGGGCCTTCACCCCGGACGCCCACCGCATCGCGCACGTGGCCGACGTGGACGGCGTCGCGTACGTCGACGACTCCAAGGCCACCAACACGCATGCGGCGGAAGCCTCGTTGGCGGCGTACGAGCCGATCGTGTGGATCGCGGGCGGGCTCGCGAAGGGTGCCGTCTTCGACGAGCTGGTCGCCAAGTCGGCGCAGCGGCTGCGCGGGGCCGTGCTGATCGGCGCGGACCGCGTGCTCATCCGGGAAGCCCTCGCGCGACACGCCCCGGAAGTACCCGTCGTCGACCTCGACCGGACCGACACTGGGGCGATGCTCCAGGCCGTCCAGGAGGCGCGGCGGCTCGCACAGCCCGGCGACACGGTGCTGCTGGCCCCGGCCTGCGCCTCGATGGACATGTTCACCAACTACAACAAGCGTGGTGACGCGTTCGCGGAGGCGGTTCGCGAACTCGGCGCGGGCACCTGACGGTCGGTCTCGGCCACGGCGGGTGCTTCGGGACCCTTGGAGGGACGCGTGACTCGGATGTGGCCCGAGACGAACCGGCGGACACCCGCCGCCGACCGGGGGCCGACGCCCCCACCCCTGCCACGCGCTCTCGCGGGAGCCGTCCATGCCCGGTAGCCGTACCGGAGGGCCGCCCGCGCAGCGGCCCGTCCGCCGGCCCGCCGCGCCCCGGACGTCGCGGGAGAGCGGTGTCCTGGGCCTGTACCTGCGGGCGCGCAGAGGCTGGGACCGGCCGTTGACCGCCTACTACCTGATCTTCGGCGGCAGCCTGCTGATCACGGTGCTGGGCCTGGTGATGGTCTACTCGGCCTCCCAGATCACCGCGCTGCAGATGTCGCTGCCGGGCTCGTACTTCTTCCGCAAGCAACTGCTCGCGGCGGTGATCGGCGCCGGTCTGCTGTTCGCCGCCTCACGGATGCCGGTGAAGCTGCACCGGGCGCTGGCCTACCCCATCCTCGCGGGTGCCGTCTTCCTGATGACCCTGGTGCAGATCCCGGGGATAGGAGTGTCGGTCAACGGCAACCAGAACTGGATCGCGGTCGGCGGCTCCTTCCAGATCCAGCCCAGCGAGTTCGGCAAGCTCGCCCTCGTGCTGTGGGGCGCCGACCTGCTCGCGCGCAAGCAGGACAAGAAGCTGCTGACCCAGTGGAAGCACATGCTCGTCCCGCTGGTGCCGGCCGCCTTCATGCTGCTCGGGCTGATCATGATCGGCGGCGACATGGGCACGGCGATCATTCTCACAGCCATCCTGTTCGGCCTGCTCTGGCTGGCCGGCGCGCCCACGCGGCTGTTCGCCGGTGTGCTGTCGATCGCCGCCGTGCTGGGTCTGATCCTCATCAAGACCAGCGCCAACCGCATGGCCCGTCTGCAGTGCCTCGGCGCCACCGAACCCCAGTCGGGTCCCGTCGACTGCTGGCAGGCCGTACACGGCATCTACGCCCTGGCCTCGGGCGGAATCTTCGGCTCCGGACTGGGTGCGAGTGTGGAGAAATGGGGCCAACTCCCCGAAGCCCACACCGACTTCATCTTCGCCGTCACCGGTGAGGAACTGGGCTTGGCGGGGACGCTGTCGGTACTCGCCCTCTTCGCGGCTCTAGGCTATGCGGGTATCCGCGTGGCCGGACGCACGGAGGACCCCTTCGTGAGGTATGCCGCGGGAGGCGTGACCACCTGGATCACGGCCCAGGCCGTGATCAACATCGGTGCGGTGCTCGGTCTGCTGCCGATCGCCGGCGTCCCCCTCCCGCTGTTCTCCTACGGAGGCTCCGCCCTGCTGCCGACCATGTTCGCCATCGGGCTGCTGATCGCTTTCGCACGCGACGAGCCCGCTGCGCGGGCGGCGCTTGCGATGCGGCAACCCCGCTTTGGTAGAAAGCGGGGGACTGGGGGCACCGGTTCCATTCGGAGTCCCCGGAGATGGAACACGATGCGACGGCGTGCCTCGGCGGCGCGCTCGTCCGGAGAGCGGTGAATTTCGGTGCATGTCGTACTCGCCGGCGGAGGAACCGCGGGCCACATCGAGCCCGCGCTCGCCCTCGCGGACGCCCTGCGCAGGCAGGATCCGAGCGTGGGCATCACGGCCCTGGGAACGGAGCGCGGCCTCGAGACACGTCTCGTGCCCGAGCGTGGGTACGAACTCGCGCTGATCCCCGCCGTGCCGCTGCCGCGCAAGCCCACCCCCGAGCTGATCACGGTCCCGGGCCGGCTGCGCGGGACGATCAAGGCGACCGAGCAGATCCTGGAGCGCACCAAGGCGGACGCCGTGGTCGGCTTCGGCGGCTACGTCGCCCTGCCCGGCTACCTCGCGGCCAAGCGCCTCGGTGTGCCGATCATCATCCACGAGGCCAACGCCCGCCCGGGCCTGGCCAACAAGATCGGCTCGCGGTACGCCAGCCAGGTCGCGGTCTCCACCCCGGACAGCAAGCTGCGTAACTCCCGTTACATCGGCATCCCGCTGCGCCGCTCCATCGCCACCCTGGACCGGGCCGCCGTACGCCCCGAGGCCCGGGCCGCCTTCGGTCTCGACCCGAACCTGCCCACGCTGCTGGTCACCGGCGGCTCCCAGGGCGCCCGCCGTCTGAACGAGGTCGTCCAGCAGGTCGCGCCCTGGCTCCAGCAGGCCGGAATCCAGATCCTGCACGCGGTCGGTCCGAAGAACGAACTGCCGCAGGTCCACCAGATGCCGGGAATGCCCCCCTACATCCCGGTAAGTTACCTGGACCGGATGGACCTCGCGTACGCCGCGGCGGACATGATGCTCTGCCGCGCGGGCGCGATGACCGTCGCCGAACTCTCCGCCGTCGGGCTCCCGGCCGCCTACGTTCCGCTGCCCATCGGCAACGGCGAACAGCGGCTCAACGCCCAGCCGGTGGTCAAGGCCGGCGGCGGCCTGCTGGTCGACGACGCGGAGCTGACCCCCGAGTGGGTCCAGCAGAACGTCCTGCCCGTGCTCGCCGACCCGCACCGGCTGTACCAGATGTCCCGCAGTGCCGCCGAGTTCGGCCGCAGGGACGCCGACGACCTGCTCGTCGGCATGGTGTACGAGGCGATCGCCGCCAGTCGTGCACACCGCTAGGACTGTATGACGGAAGGCAGGGGAGCGTGGCCGGATCGACCACCGCCGAACGCGGTGAACGCCAGCAGAAGTCGTCCGGCCCGCCGCCCCGCCCGCGGTCGAGGCGGGCCCGGCTTCGTGTGATTGTCATTCTGGGCCTCGCCCTGGTCTTCCTCGGCTTCCCGACGGTATGGCTGTTCTACGGCTCCGACTGGCTGCGTGCCGAGCGCGTCTCCGTGTCGGGCACCAGGGTGCTGACACCGGCTCAGGTCCGGGCCGCCGCCGATGTTCCCCTCGGGAAGCCGCTGATTTCCGTCGACACCGAAGCGATCGAGACGCGACTGCGCCGGAAATTGCCCCGAATTGACTCGGTTGACGTGGTCCGTTCCTGGCCCGATGGAATCGGGCTGAAAGTGGTCGAGCGGACTCCGGTTCTGATTGTCCAAAAGAGCGGAAAGTTCGTCGAAGTGGACGATGAAGGTGTCCGTTTCGCCACGGTATCTGTGGCGCCGAAAGGCGTGCCCGCCCTGGAATTGACACTGTCCCGGTCCAGCTCCGCCGCCGCGAGCCTGCGCCGCTTCGGCGAGTCCCGGCTGGTGCGCGAGGCGGTCGTCGTCGCCCGTGCCGTTCCGGCCGCCGTCGCCCGCGGCACACAGACCGTCAAGGTCCGTTCCTACGACGACATCTCGCTGGAGTTGAGGGACGGCCGCACGGTCGTCTGGGGCAGCAGCGAGAAGGGCGCGGTCAAGGCCCGTACGCTCACCGCCCTGATGAAAGCCTCGCCCGGCGCGCGTTACTTCGACGTGAGTGTTCCCACCGCGCCCGCGTCATCAGCGAGTTGACGCACATCCGCGCAGGCCAGCACCCTGGTTGGGCAGTGCTACGGCTGATCACATAGGGTGAAAAGAAAAACGGGAGGTTCGGCGTGTTCGTTGAACGTGCGCCACTTGTCGACTTAGTGTCCTGTTCAGAAGACTCCAAGGAACAGACACACTGGTAACCCTAAACTTCAGGGTTAGGGTTCGGGTCGGCGATACGGACCGTCCCATTCGGCATCAGTCGTCGGGTCGCGGGGCGCAGCGCGTCACGGTGATTCGGCGACACGTAACTCGAGGCGAGAGGCCTTCGACGTGGCAGCACCGCAGAACTACCTCGCAGTCATCAAAGTCATCGGTGTCGGCGGCGGTGGTGTCAATGCCATCAACCGGATGATCGAGGTCGGTCTCAAGGGCGTCGAGTTCATCGCCATCAACACCGACGCGCAAGCTCTGTTGATGAGCGACGCCGACGTCAAACTGGACGTCGGCCGTGAACTCACCCGCGGACTCGGCGCCGGAGCCAACCCGGCCGTGGGCCGCAAGGCCGCCGAGGACCACCGCGAGGAGATCGAGGAGGTCCTCAAGGGGGCCGACATGGTCTTCGTGACAGCCGGTGAAGGCGGCGGCACCGGCACCGGCGGCGCGCCCGTCGTGGCCAACATCGCCCGCTCGCTCGGCGCTCTCACCATCGGTGTGGTCACGCGTCCGTTCACCTTCGAGGGACGGCGCCGCGCGAACCAGGCCGAGGACGGCATCGCCGAGCTCCGCGACGAGGTCGACACCCTCATCGTCATCCCGAACGACCGGCTGCTGTCCATCTCGGACCGCCAGGTCTCGGTGCTGGACGCCTTCAAGTCGGCCGACCAGGTCCTGCTCTCCGGTGTCCAGGGCATCACCGACCTCATCACCACCCCTGGCCTCATCAACCTCGACTTCGCCGACGTCAAGTCGGTCATGTCCGAGGCGGGCTCGGCGCTGATGGGCATCGGCTCGGCGCGTGGCGACGACCGCGCGGTGGCCGCAGCCGAGATGGCGATCTCCTCGCCGCTGCTGGAGGCGTCCATCGACGGCGCCCGCGGTGTGCTGCTCTCCATCTCCGGCGGCAGCGACCTCGGTCTGTTCGAGATCAACGAGGCCGCACAGCTCGTGAGCGAGGCCGCTCACCCCGAGGCCAACATCATCTTCGGTGCGGTGATCGACGACGCCCTCGGCGACGAGGTCCGGGTCACCGTGATCGCGGCCGGCTTCGACGGCGGCCAGCCGCCGTCCAAGCGGGACAACGTCCTCGGCTCGTCCTCGGCCAAGCGCGAGGAGCCGGCCCCGGCACGGCAGGCCGAGAGCCGCCCGTCCTTCGGCTCGCTCGGCAGCGTGACCCCGAAGGAGGACCCGGAGCCCGCTCCGGAGCCGGTCAACGACATCCCGGTCGCCCCGCCGGTCCCGCCGGCGCCGCGGACCTACTCGGACAGCGCGGCCGAGGAACTGGACGTACCGGACTTCCTTAAGTGATCCTCCTGACGTGATAGGACAGCGCGAGAGCGTGAGCGGCGCGCACTTCGGCTTCACCGACCGGTGGGGCGGAGTGAGCGCCGCTCCGTATGAGGAGCTCAATCTCGGCGGAGCGGTCGGCGACGACCCGGACGCCGTACGCACCAACCGGGACCTGGCCGCCAAGTCCCTGGGCGTCGAGCCGGGCCGGGTGGTCTGGATGAACCAGGTGCACGGGGCCGACGTGACAGTGGTGGACCGGCCGTGGGGATCTTCGTCCGACATCCCGTCGGTCGACGCGATCGTCACGGTGAAGCGGGGGCTCGCCCTCGCCGTGCTCACCGCGGACTGTGTGCCGGTCCTGCTCGCCGACCCGGTCGCCGGGATCGCCGCAGCGGCCCACGCGGGCCGGCCCGGCATGATCGCCGGGGTCGTCCCGGCCGCGCTACGCGCGATGATGGACCTGGGCGCCGAGCCCTCCCGGATCGTCGCCCGCACCGGGCCCACCGTCTGCGGCCGGTGTTACGAAGTGCCCGAGGCGATGCGCGCCGAGGTGTCCGCCGTCGAGCCGGCGGCGTACGCCGAAACCAGTTGGGGCACTCCGGCGGTCGACGTGAGTGCCGGGGTGCACGCCCAGCTCGAACGGCTCGGGGTACGCGACCGAGCGCAGTCTCCGGTGTGCACGCTGGAGTCGGACGATCACTTCTCGTACCGCGGCGACCGCACCACCGGTCGGCTCGCGGGCTATGTGTGGCTGGACTGATGGGGCATGACGGACCGTAAAGACGAACTCGCCGCGAATCTGGCGAAAGTTGAGCGGCGCATCGCCGACGCGTGCGCGGCCGCCGGCCGGGGACGCGAGGAAGTGACCTTGATCGTGGTCACCAAGACCTATCCCGCGAGCGATGTGCGCATGTTGTCGGAGCTCGGGGTGCGGCATGTCGCCGAGAACCGCGACCAGGACGCGGCCCCCAAGGCCGCCGCCTGCGCGGATCTGCCCCTTACGTGGCATTTTGTCGGTCAACTCCAGACCAACAAGGTGCGATCGGTGGTCGGTTACGCGGACTTCGTGCAGTCCGTCGATCGTTCCAAGCTCGTCACAGCTCTGTCGAAGGAAGCTGTCCGGACCGGGCGCGAACTGGGGTGTCTCCTCCAGATCGCGCTCGACGCCGGGGAGAGCGCGAGGGGTGAGCGGGGAGGCGTGGCCCCCGGCGGGATCGAGGAGTTGGCCGGCCTCGTGGCCGAGGCGCCGGGGTTGCGACTCGGCGGACTGATGACCGTCGCACCGCTCACCGGCGAGTACGCGGGACGCGAACAGGCGGCGTTCGAGCGGTTGATGGTTTTGTCGACCGACCTGCGCCGGAGTCATCCGACTGCCACCATGGTCTCGGCAGGGATGAGTGCGGACCTCGAACAGGCTGTTGCGGCCGGAGCGACACATGTGCGCGTCGGCAGCGCGGTACTCGGAGTCCGCCCCAGGCTCGGGTAACGTCGCCAGGAAGTCGGACCACAGCAGAAAATATGGTCATTGCCGCCGATAGGCGGACTCAAGGACCTCGTGGATCGCAGGCACTTGGCAGTCGTCAGCAGATCCACCACAGAGCGGAGGACTCAGAGCATGGCCGGCGCGATGCGCAAGATGGCGGTCTACCTCGGCCTCGTGGAGGACGATGGGTACGACGGCCGCGGATTCGACCCCGACGACGACTTCGAACCCGAACTGGACCCGGAGCCCGAGCGGGACCACCGACGGCATGAGCCGTCCCATCAGCCGCACGTCTCACATCAGCCCCAAAGGGACGAAGAGGTACGAGTCGTACAGCCGTCCGTGCCTCGCGAACCGGCCCCCCGTTCCGCTTCGCTCCCCGCGGAATCCGGACGTCCGGCGCGCATCGCGCCCGTGGCATCCATCACACAAGAACGCGCAAGTCTGGAGAAGAACGCACCGGTGATCATGCCCAAGGTCGTGTCCGAACGAGAGCCTTACCGGATCACCACACTCCACCCACGGACCTACAACGAGGCCCGTACCATCGGGGAACACTTCCGTGAAGGCACTCCGGTGATCATGAATCTGACTGAGATGGATGACACAGATGCGAAGCGACTTGTCGACTTTGCGGCTGGTCTGGTGTTTGGTCTTCACGGCAGTATCGAGCGGGTGACGCAGAAGGTGTTCCTGTTGTCGCCTGCTAACGTCGATGTCACGGCGGAGGACAAGGCCCGCATCGCAGAGGGCGGGTTCTTCAACCAGAGCTGAGACGCACCACCGGAAACAGCAGTACCCAGAGGGCACAGGGGAGAGGGAAGCGCAGGTCATGAGCGTGGTTTTGGATGTCATCTACATCGCGCTGATGTGCTTTCTCATCGTGCTCATCTTCCGGTTGGTCATGGACTATGTCTTCCAGTTCGCCCGCTCATGGCAACCCGGCAAGGCGATGGTGGTCGTTCTGGAGGCCACCTACACTGTCACTGATCCACCGCTCAAGCTTCTGCGGCGGGTCATTCCGCCGCTGCGTCTCGGGGGCGTGGCGCTAGACCTGTCCTTCTTCGTACTGATGATCATCGTCTACATCCTGATCTCGATCGTGAGCCGGCTGTGATGAGCGATGTGACCTACCGTCTTGCCGAATGCCGACGACTACGTTGAGGTGAAGAGATGCCGTTGACCCCCGAGGACGTGCGGAACAAGCAGTTCACGACCGTCCGCCTCCGAGAAGGCTATGACGAGGACGAGGTCGATGCCTTCCTCGATGAGGTCGAAGCCGAACTGACCCGCCTACTCCGCGAGAACGAGGACCTGCGCGCCAAGCTGGCCGCGGCCACGCGCGCTGCTGCCCAGAATCAGCAGAACATGCGCAAGCCTCCGGAGCCGCAGCAGGATCAGCAGCAACAGCAGCAGCAACAGCAGCAGCAGGGCATGCGCGGTCCGGGTGGTCCCGTACCCGCCGGCATATCGGGCCCGCCGCAGCAGCAGATGGGTGGCCCCATGGGTGGTCCGCCCCAGCTGCCGAGCGGTGCCCCGCAGCTGCCCGCCGGTCCCGGCGGTCAGGGTGGTCCGCAGGGTCCCGGCCCCATGGGCCAGGGTCCGGGCGGTCCGGGCCCGATGCAGCAGCAGATGCAGCAGCAGATGGGTGGTCCGATGGGCGGCCCCATGGGCGGTCCTCCGATGGGCGGCCCCGGTCAGGGAGGCCCCGGTGGCGACAGCGCCGCCCGTGTCCTCTCGCTGGCCCAGCAGACCGCCGACCAGGCGATCGCCGAAGCCCGTTCCGAAGCCAACAAGATCGTCGGGGAAGCGCGTTCGCGTGCCGAGGGTCTGGAGCGTGACGCCCGTGCCAAGGCCGATGCCCTGGAGCGGGACGCGCAGGAGAAGCACCGCGTGGCGATGGGCTCCCTGGAGTCCGCTCGCGCCACGCTGGAGCGCAAGGTCGAGGACCTGCGCGGCTTCGAGCGCGAGTACCGCACGCGCCTGAAGTCGTACCTGGAGTCGCAGCTTCGTCAGCTGGAGACCCAGGCCGACGACTCGCTGGCTCCGCCGCGCACTCCGGCTGCCGCGTCCCTCCCGCCGTCCCCGGCGCCTTCCATGGCTCCGGCCGGCGCGAGCGCCCCGTCCTACGGCGGTGGCAACCAGACGATGGGCGGCGGCCCGTCGCAGTCCGGTCCGTCCTACGGCGGTCAGCAGCAGATGTCGCCGGCGATGACCCAGCCGATGGCGCCGGTGCGTCCGCAGGGCCCGTCGCCGATGGGTCAGGCGCCCTCGCCCATGCGGGGCTTCCTGATCGACGAGGATGACAACTGACGGCCTGATGGCCAGTAGTACGGCGTAGACATCGGCAGCGTTCAGGGCGAGGCCCCGGGTTGATCCC
>NZ_JBHUQX010000202.1:0-16498 GCF_042674225.1 Streptomyces sp. NPDC056948 | reverse complement strand
CCCATCGCGCCGTTCCGAGGACGGACACCCCCCGACACGGCCCCGACCCACCACCCGGCGAGATGGCGCGACGCGCACCCCCACCGAACCCGCGCAGGCCGCCGCAGGCACCCCCGCCCCCCCCCCCCGGCTACGCTGCGAGTCATGACACCAGCCGCCCCCACCCCCGCCTACCGGCGACTCAGCGTCGAGGAACGCCGCAGCCAGCTACTCACCTCCGCGCTGTCGCTCTTCGCGCACCGCGCCCCGGAGGACGTCTCCCTGGACGACGTGGCGGAGGCGGCGGGGGTGTCACGCCCCCTGGTGTACCGGTACTTCCCCGGCGGCAAGCAGCAGCTCTACGAGGCCGCCCTGCGCTCCGCCGCCGACGAGCTCCGGACCTGCTTCGACGAACCCCGCGAGGGCCCCCTCCTCCCCCGCCTGTCCCGCGCCCTCGACCGCTACCTCGCCTTCGTCGACCAGCACGACGCCGGCTTCAGCGCCCTCCTCCAGGGTGGCAGCGTCGTGGAGACCTCACGGACGACCGCCATCGTCGACGGCGTACGCCGCGCCGCCGCCGAGCACATCGTCAGCCACCTGCGGGTCACCGCCCCCGGCCCCCGCCTGCGCATGACCATCCGCATGTGGATCACGGCCGTGGAGGCCTCGTCGCTCATCTGGCTCGACGAGGACAAGCAGCCCCCCGCCGAGGACCTCCGCGACTGGCTCGTCGAGCAGTTCGTGGCCATGTTGTCGGTGACGGCCCGCCGCGACCCGCAGACCGACGCCCTGGTCCAGGCCCTCGCCGAGGATGTCTGACACTGATCTGGTGAAGAGCGAAGACACCCCCTTCGAGGGCGGCCCCATGGACGGCAGAGTCCTGCCCGTCCTGCTCGGCATCACCGGCCACCCGCCCAAGACGTACCGCATCCCCGTCCCGGACCCCGCCGGCGGCCCGCCCACCGTGCTCGTCTACCTCCGCGTGCCCCGCGGACCGGGCAGGGTCGGCCTGACCAACCGCTGGAAGTACGAGTACGCCCCCGAGGGCGCTCCGCCCCGGCGGCTCACATGGCCCTGGTCGAAGCCACACGCCACGCCGCCCGGCAAGCGGGACGACGCCGACGGGTGACCCTGTTGCGCCGAACCGCGCAGGCTTACCCCACACACCCCCCGCACACCCCTCATCCTCACGATGTCCGGTGGCCGAAGGGCCGCCCCCGCATCGGAGGTGATGGCATGTCAGGAACCCTTCTGCGTCTGGCCTGTACGGCGGCGGTGGCAGCAGCAACCGTCCTCGCACCCGTTCCCGCCCCCGCCACAGCGGCCCCGAAACCCGACCCCGGACCGCCGCCGGCCTCCCTCGCCTACCTCCTGACGGACCTTCAGCAGCTCTACCGCAAGGCGGAACAGGCCACCGAGGCCTACAACGCCACCGAGGAGAAGCTGAAGAAGCAGCGCGCCGAGACCGACCGCCTGAACCGCGCCCTGGCCCGCGCCCGGCTCTCCCTGCACGACAGCCGGGGCGCGGTCGGCCGCCTGGCCCGGCAGCAGTACCAGGGCAGTTCGGACATCTCTCCGTACGTACGGCTGCTCCTGGCCCGCGATCCCCAGCACGCGATCGACCAGGGCCATGTGATCGGCCGGATCGCACGGGAACGGGCCGACACCATCAACCGGCTGACCGGCAGCGAGCGGAAGGCCGACGAGCTGGCCCGCAAGGCCCGCAAGGCCCTCGACGGGCAGCTCGCCCTCACCGAGCGGCGGAAGAAGGAACGGGACCAGGTCGTCAAACGGCTGCACGACGTCGAGGACCTGCTCGCCACCCTCAGCCGCGACCAGCTCGCCGCCCTCTCCGCGTTCGAGAGGAACGGGATCACGAAGGCCCAGAAGAAGTTCATGGCGTCCGGCGCGCTCAGCAGCGTCCGCAGACCATCAGCGGAGGGCGACCGAGCCCTGCGCTACGTCGTCCGGCAGCTCGGCAAGCCGTACGAGTGGGGCGCGGAGGGCCCGAAGTCGTACGACTGCTCGGGCCTGACCTCGCAGGCGTGGGCGGAGGCCGGGGCGCCCATCCCCCGGACCAGCCAGGAGCAGTGGAAGCGGCTGAAGCGGATCCCGCTCGCCGAGTTGCGCCCGGGAGACCTGGTGGTCTACTTCCCCGAGGCCACGCACGTGGCGCTGTACCTCGGAGACGGCATGGTCGTACAGGCACCCCGCCCGGGTGCGAAGGTGAAGGTGTCACCGATCGCGGCCAACCCGCTCCTGGGCGCCGTACGCCCGGACCCGTCCGGGAAGCCCCTGCGGCGGTACGCGCCGCCGAAGCTCCCCGGCGGCGCCACGGACGGGTCGGACAAGGGCTACGACGGCTACGCGGCGCCCGCGCCGGACAGCTCGGCCAGGTAGGCCCCCGTCTTCTCCGGGTCGTAGAAGAAGTTCTCGAAGTCGGCCGGGTCGTTGAAGCCGTTGGCGAAGCGGTCGGCGGCCGGCTGGAGCTCGCCGGCGGCGCCGATCAGGTTCAGGATGTGCTCCGGCGGCGGCGCGAGCATCGCGTTGGTCCACTTCGTGACGTGCTGGGCGGTGTCCCAGTAGCGGTCGAAGGCCGACCGCATCCACTCCTCGTCGAACGGCTTGTCGCCGTGCTCGACGATCGCGGAGAGGTACGCGGCGGCGCACTTGGACGCCGAGTTGGAGCCCTGCCCGGTGATCGGGTCGTTCGCCACGACGACGTCCGCCACACCCAGTACGAGCCCGCCGCCGGGGAGGCGGCCGATGGGGTTGCGGACGGTGGGGGCGTAGCGGCCGGCGAGCGTGCCGCCCCCGTCGGTCAGCTCGACCTTGGTGGCCCGCGCGTACTCCCAGGGGACGTACCGCTCCATGAGTTCCAGGGTCAGGGAGAGGTGCTCCGCGGGGTCCTTGACGCCGGCGAAGGCGTCGAGCGGGCCGCCGGGTATGCCCTCCCAGAACAGGATGTCGGCACGGCCGGACGTGGTCAGAGTGGGCATGACGAACAGTTCGCCGACGCCCGGCACGAGGTTGCAGCGGACCCCTTCGGTGTCCGGGTGCTCGGGGCGCGGGCCCAGACCGTGGACGTACGACACGGCCAGCGCGCGCTGCGGCTCACTGTAGGGGGAACGCTCCGGGTCCCGGCCGAACATCTGGACCAGCTCGCCCTTGCCGGCCGCGACCAGCACCAGGTCGTACGTGCGGGCGAAGTAGTCGAGGTCGCCGACGGCAGCGCCGTGGATGACGAGCTGGCCGCCGCGCTGGGCGAACGTCTCCATCCAGCCGGCCATCTTCACGCGCTGGTCGATCGACTGCGCGTACCCGTCGAGCCTGCCCAGCCAGTCGATCGCACGCGCCGCGGGACCCTCGGCCCAGGAGCCGGGGGCGGCGACCGAGACGCCGAGTCCCTGGATCTTCGGGGCCTGGGACTCCCAGAAGTTCAGCTGGAGATCGCGCTCGTGCTGCAGTGCCGTGTGGAACATGCACTGCGTCGACATGACCCGGCCGGTGCGGATCTCGTCCGCCGTCCGGTTGGACATCAGGGTGACCTCGTACCCCTGCGACTGGAGGCCGAGAGCGATCTGGAGCCCGGACTGACCGGCTCCGACGACGAGTATCTTCCGCATGCGGGGCTGTCCTCTACTCGGGGGTTTCGTCGAGCGCGTGGCCCACCAGGGCCAGGAGGGTCTCGATCACGGAGATCCGGCGACGCGCGTCCATGATCATGACAGGTATGTGTCGCGGGATGGTCAAGGCCTCCCGCACATCCTCCGGCTCGAACAGCTCGCTGTCGTCGAAGTGGTTGACCGCGACCACGTACGGCAGTCCGGAGCTCTCGAAGTAGTCCAGTACCGGGAAGCAGTCCTTCAGCCGGCGTGTGTCGGCCATGACGACCGCGCCGATCGCGCCGCGCACGATGTCGTCCCACATGAACCAGAACCGCTGCTGGCCCGGTGTGCCGAACAGGTAGAGCACCAGGTCGTCGTCGAGCGTGAGGCGCCCGAAGTCCATGGCCACGGTGGTGGTGGTCTTGCCCGGTGTCTCGGTGAGATCGTCGGTGGCCTCGCTCGCCTCGGTCATCAGCGCCTCGGTCTGCAGGGGCGTGATCTCCGAGGCGGCGGTGACCAGGGTGGTCTTGCCCACGCCGAAGCCGCCCGCCACCACGATCTTCGTGGCGATGGGTGCGCGTGTGCGGTCCGTCTCCCAGGCGTGCATGCTCGCGTCGGGCTGAACGAACGGGGATGTTGCGGAGACGCCGTGAGCGGCGTCAGAGACGACGGAGTCCACTCAGCACCCTTTCCAGCAGAGCTCGGTCCGGGCGGCCCGTGCCGTG
The DNA here is from genome assembly GCF_042674225.1 of Streptomyces sp. NPDC056948. NCBI lineage: Bacteria > Bacillati > Actinomycetota > Actinomycetes > Kitasatosporales > Streptomycetaceae > Streptomyces > Streptomyces sp. NPDC056948. Next base: position 12,186 of record NZ_JBHUQX010000202.1, on the reverse strand, counting down.
GCCGGTTCCCGTTCCGTACACACGAATCTTTCCCTGGTCCGCGAGGTCGCTGAGGAGCACGCGGACCACGCCGAGCGGCATCTTCAGCAGCGCGGCGATCTCGGCCACCGTACGCATCCGGCGGCACAGTTCGACGATGGCCTGGAGCTCCGGCATCACGCGGGTGGAGAGGGAGCCGTTCGTCAGTTCCCGGCGCTCCTCCGGCGCCTCCAGCGCGGCCGTGCTCGCCACGAACGTCTCCACCAGGAGGACGTGGCCGAACCGGGTACGGCCGCCGGTGAGCGAATAGGGGCGGACCCGGGCGGGTTTGCGCTCACCGCCGCGGACCGGCAGGTGATGCTTGGGCGTACTGCTCATCGGGCACTCCCCGTCGTCTGGGACCGCTCCAGGGAACTACGGAGCTCGCTGCGGAGTTCGGGCGTCAGGACATGGCCGGCGCGGCCGACGAACAGGGCCATGTGGTACGCCACCACGCTCATGTCGCACTCCGCGGAGCCGTGGACGCCGAGCAGCGAGCCGTCGCTGATCGACATCACGAACAGGCTGCCCTCGTCCATCGCGACCATCGTGTGCCGGACCCCGCCGAAGTCCATCAGCTTGGCGGCGCCGATGGTGAGGCTGCCGATGCCGGAGACGATGGTGGCCAGGTCGGCGGCGGAGCCGCGCGGGCCGGTCCGTTTGGTTCCGCGGGCCTGCAGGGCTTCCCGGGCCTGCCGGTTGCGGTGGTCGTCGGAGGAGAGCAGGAGCAGTCCGTCGGAGGAGACGACCGCGACCGAGAGGATGCCGGGCACCTCCTCGACGAGGTTGGTCAGCAGCCAGTGCAGGTTGCGGGCCTCACTGCTCAGCCCGATCAGTCCGAAGGTACTGGGAGCGGTCAACTGCTTGCCTCCTCGGCTGTGCCCCCCGTGGCTTCTTCGGATACAGCTGGTCCTGATGTGCCGGTGGCCGGCCGCTTGTGCGAGGCCGTCTGCTCGGCGATCTCCGCCTCCACCTCGCGGTAGCCGGCCTGGGCGCCCTGGCGGAAGCCGCCGAGGCGGCGCCGGAGGGCCGCGGCGTCCACCGAGCCGCTGCGCTGGCGCGGGGCGGTGGTCTGGGCGGTGATCTTCGGGGTGCGCTTGGGGAGGCCCTTGTCGGTGACGCGTTCGTGTTCCGCGTCGGCCTCGGCCTCGGCATCGTCTTCGGCGTGTTCGTTGCCGCCCGCACCGTCCGTGCGGCTTTCGTCGACGGCTGCCGGTTCGTGCTGTATCGGCTCCGCTTCCCCCTGCGGTGCCGGAATCAGCAGCTCCATCGTGGTCTCGGCAGGGGTCTCCGCCGGTGCAGCCGGTGCAGCCGGTTCCGGATGCTCCGGGTGATCCGTGGCCTCGTCCACGGCCCCCGCGAGCTCCTCCCGCCGTACCGCGTTCTCCGCCAGCGTCACCAGGGGGTCCCCGCCGTTCGCGCGGCCGTGCAGGACGTTGGAGTTGGCCTCGGCGTCGGCGCCCGGGAAGGAGACGGTGTGGGTCGTGCCGGAGAGCGGGCCGGAGGCCGGGACGGCCGCGTGCGGGGCGGCAGCGAACAGGTTGCGGGGCAGGACGACGACGGCCGCGACACCGCCCTGCTTCTGCTCGCGCAACTGCACGCGCACACCGTGCCGGTGGGCGAGGCGGGCCACGACGTACAGGCCGAGCCCGAGACCGTCCTCACCCTCCTGGTCGTAGGGCGCCTCCGGGTCGAAGTCGGCGAGACGGGAGTTCAGGCGCTCCAGCCGGTCCTCGGTCATGCCGATGCCCTCGTCCTGGACGGAGAGCATGACCTCGCCGTTCTCCAGCAGCCAGCCGGAGACCTCGACGGGCTGGTCGGGCGGGGAGAACGACGTGGCGTTCTCCATGAGTTCGGCCAGCAGGTGGGAGAGGTCGTCCGCGGCGAACCCGGCTATGTGCGCGTGCGGCGGCAGCGCGGCGATACGGACCCGCTCGTACCGCTCGATCTCGCTCACCGCGGCACGGACGATGTCCACGAGCGGCACGGGCCCGGCGGCGTGCTGGACGTGCTCGGTGCCGGCGAGGACCAGGAGGTTCTCGCTGTGCCGGCGCATGACCGTCGCGAAGTGGTCGAGCTTGAACAGGGTGGCGAGCCGGTCCGGGTCCTGCTCGCGCTCCTCCAGGTTCTCGATGACGGCCAGTTGCCGCTCGACCAGTCCGAGGGTGCGCAGCGCGAGGTTGACGAACGTACCGCCGATGGCCGTGCGCACCCGCTCGAGCTGGGCGACGGACTCGGCGAGTTCGCCGCGCAGTTCCTCGCGTGCGTCGGCCATCTTCTGGCGCTGGCCGACGAGGTGCTTGCGGTCGGACTCCAGCGTGGTGATCCGCCCGGTCAGGCCGGCCGCGTGCGCGTGCAGGGCGTTGACGGAGCGGACGACCTGGGCGAACTCGTCGTTGCGGCCGGTGAACTTCACCGGCTCCTCGGCCCCCGGGTCCTCGGCCTCGGCGAGGCGCTTCGACCCCAGCCGCAGGACCGCCAGGGGCCGGGTGAGGCTGCGGGCCATGCCCGTGGCGACGCCGACGGCGAGCAGCATGAGGGCGCCGAGGACGGCGATGCGGATCTCCAGCGCGGTGACGTCGTCGTCGCGCAGCACCTCGAGGTCCTTGGTGCTCCGGTCGTAGAGGGCGGACTCCACGCCGCGCATCAGGTCGACCCGGGCCGAGAGGGCCGCGTCCAGCCGCTTCGTGTTGGTGGAGAGCTCGCCTCCCGACAGCGTCGGCTGGTCGGTGAGGGTGGCGAGGTACTTCTCGGCGGAGTTGACCTCGGTGCCGGTGACCGTGGAGTCGAACGAGGCGCGGGCCGCCTTGGGCGCGGTGTCGCGGAAGTCGGCCAGCGCCGCGTCGGAGCGCAGCCGGGCCTGCTGGGCGGCGGCGCTCAGGGCGTCGCGCTGCCGGGCGTCGGCGTCGGAGGAGGTCTCGGTCGGCAGACCGGTGACCGGGTCGATCGTCTCGGTGCCGCGCGGCACGCTGAGGGCGGCGAGCAGCAGCCCGCGGGCCGCGGCGGCCTGCTGGACGGCGGAGTCCAGCTCGGCCCGGGCGTAGGCGCCGGAGCCCGCGCGGGGCGGCGTCTGCTGGGCCAGCCGCTCGGCGAGCCGGTGGAGTTGGGTGATGGCGGTGGAGTACGCCTGGTGCGCTTCGAGCGCGCTGCTCTTGCCGGTGAGCGCCGCCCGGCGGACGGCCGCGATGTCGTCGAGGTCCGAGCGGAGCGAGTCGGGCGTGTCGGTGTCGGCCCGCAACTCCTCGACCTGCCGGTCCACGCGGGCGCTGCGCTGCTCGGAGGGCGCCTTGGCCTTGGGGCGGCCGGCCGCTATGTAGGAGGTGACGTCGTCCCGCTCGTCGGCGAGGGAGTGCGCGAGCCCGAGGGCGTCCTGCGTCTGCTCGGTGAGCGTCACCAGCTCCTGCGAGTCGTGGAGTTGCCCGGAGGCGGCCAGCACGGACGGGGTGCCGGCTCCGGCGATGGCCGCGGCGACCACGGCCACGGCGACGATGAGCCGGTTGCGTACGTGCGTGGGGCGGCCCTTGCCGGTGGAGGGCGTCGGCTCAGTGCCCTGAGCGGGGGCCGTCTGCTTGCCTGTACGACGAGGCCGCGTCTTCTGCACCGGTGCTCGCATTCCTGACTCGTGAACCCATGGGCCCGGGTGACGTTCCGTCAACTGACGCGTACTCCCGGTACACTTCCCGACCCTCCCAGCGCCGGTGGCCAGCGCACGTGCATCACCTGACCCGCCACCCGAAGGAGTGAACCCCGGACGAGAGTTGAGGGGCAAGTTCCGCTGGCCCTTGCAGCGGCCGTGCGCGGCACGCCGGTTGGACGTCGACGGCGGGCGGTGGCAATATTCGCCGCCACGCCTTCCCGGAGCAAAGCATTCCATCCCAAATCAGGCGTCTGACCTGCGCGGCCGCACCGGTCCCGCAACTATTGCCAGCCTTTTGCGACCCTTGTGAAGGGCTCGTGCAGACTGGCTGGATGCGCACTGAACTCGCCTCGGAGCCGGGAGACGCCGACCGCCCCAACGAGGACTTCGCCAGTGTCGGACTACCTGCCTCCGGACAGGGCGGTTCGGTCGTCGTCCTGGACGGTGTCACGCCACCGAAGGGCGGGACGGGCTGTCTGCATTCCGTCCCCTGGTTCACCGCGCGCCTCGGCGGAGCCCTGACCGAACTGACCGTTTCACTCCCGAATGCTCCCCTGGTCGACGCGTTGTCCCGCGCCATCGCGCGTACCTCCGAAGCGCACGCGGCAACCTGTGACCTTTCTCACCCACGGACACCACAGGCCACGGTGGTCGTGGCCCGCTGGACCCCGGCCACGGTGGAGTACCTCGTGCTCTCGGACTCCGCCCTCCTCCTGGAGTCCCCCGACGGCGTGGTGACGCCCGTCCTCGACGACCGCCTCTCCCTCCTCCCCCGCTCGGCCCTGGCCACGGACGCGCTGGTGGACTCCACGGTCCGCAACAAGGAGGGCGGCTTCTTCACCGCGGCCGCCGACCCCTCGGTGGCCCGGCGGGCGGTGACGGGAACCGTGCCCCGCCAGGAGGTACGCGCCCTGACCGCCCTGACGGACGGCGCCACCCGCTGGGTGGAGAGGTTCGAGGAGGGCGATTGGACGGACTGCTTCCACCTCCTACGCAAGGAGGGACCACAGGCGCTGGTGGATCGCGTACGGGCGCTGGAGCGGGGGGACACCGCCAGGACGTTCCTGGGCCGGAGCAAGACACATGACGACGCCACGGTCGTGTACGTCGAGTTCTAGGCGCTCGCCATCCCGGACGCCCGCTCGGCGCCGGGGGCTACTTCTCCATGCCGCGGTTGAGCTGGTGCAGCAGCCGGGCCAGTTCCGTGACCTCGTGGGTGTCCCAGTCGGCCAGGCGGCCGGCGTAGCGGGCGCGGCGGGCCTCCCGCACCCGGCGGACACGGTCGTGGCCCTCCTGGGTGAGGGCGACGAGCCAGGCGCGGCCGTCGGCGGGGTCGGGCTCGCGCGCGACCAGCCCGAGCTCCTCCAGGGCGCGAAGCTGGCGGGACATCGTGGCCTTGCCGACGCCGATGTAGCCGGCGAGCTCGGTGGCCCGCTGGCTGCCGCACTCGTCGAGCCGGACGAGGAGCCCGTACGCGGACGACTCCAGGTCGGGGTGGACCTCGCGGGCCATCTCGCCCTGGTTGGCCCGAGCACGCCGCAGCAGCACGGTCAGCTCACGCTCCAGCGCGAGGAAGGCGGGCTGGTCCACACCGCTCGCGGCCAGGGCGGACTCGCCTCCCGGCCCGTCGCCGTTCCCGTTGTCCTGCACGTCAGCCCCTGCCTCGGTATCGCCCCGTACTGAGATTTTCCGTCACCTGCCGTCATCGGCGCAGTTCGGCAAGTATTCCGCAGGTCACGGCGCGCCCGTACACAGGGCCACCGCACGGTGAAGGCCCGGGCCTCCCTCACGAGAACCCGGGCCTTCCCTGTCCGATCACGTCCGTCACGCCGCGACCGGAACCTCCGGCGCCGCCCCGTTCGTCGCGGGCGCGAGCGCCAGCTCCAGGACCTGGCGGACGTCGGTCACGGCGTGGACGTCGAGCCTGTCCAGCACCTCGGCCGGGACGTCGTCCAGGTCGGGTTCGTTGCGCTTGGGGATGATCACGGTGGTGACCCCGGCGCGATGGGCGGCCAGCAGCTTCTGCTTCACGCCGCCGATCGGCAGGACCCGCCCGGTCAGCGAGACCTCGCCGGTCATCGCCACATCCGTGCGGACCAGCCGGCCGGACAGCAGGGACGCGAGGGCCGTGGTCATCGTGATGCCGGCGCTGGGGCCGTCCTTGGGGACCGCGCCCGCCGGGAAGTGGATGTGCACGCCCCGGTCCTTCAGATCACCCACCGGCAGTTCGAGCTCGGCACCGCGGGAGCGCAGGAAGCTCAGCGCGATCTGCGCGGACTCCTTCATCACGTCGCCGAGCTGGCCGGTCAGGGTCAGCCCGGCCGCGCCGGTCTCGGGATCGGCCAGCGAGGCCTCCACATAGAGCACGTCACCGCCCGCTCCCGTCACCGCGAGCCCGGTCGCCACACCCGGCACCGACGTCCGCCGCTCCGCCGGGTCCTGCGCGGACTCGGGCACATGGTGCGGCCGGCCGATCAGTGCCCGCAGATCCCCGTCCGTGACGGTGTACGGCAGCTTCCGCTCGCCCAGTTCGTGCTGGGCCGCGACCTTGCGCAGCAGCCGTGCGACGGACCGCTCCAGATTGCGCACGCCCGCCTCGCGCGTGTACTCACCGGCGAGCTTGCGCAGCGCCCCCTCGTCGATGGCCACCTCGTCCTCGGCGAGCCCGGCCCGCTCAAGCTGGCGCGGCAGCAGGTGGTCGCGGGCGATGACGACCTTCTCGTCCTCGGTGTAACCGTCCAGGCGGACGATCTCCATCCGGTCGGCCAGCGCCTCCGGGATGGCCTCCAGCACGTTGGCGGTGGCCAGGAAGACGACGTCCGACAGGTCGAGCTCGACCTCCAGGTAGTGGTCCCGGAAGGTGTGGTTCTGCGCCGGGTCGAGGACTTCGAGGAGGGCGGCGGCCGGGTCGCCCCGGAAGTCCGAGCCCACCTTGTCGATCTCGTCGAGCAGCACGACCGGGTTCATCGACCCGGCCTCCTTGATGGCTCGGACGACACGGCCGGGCAGCGCGCCGACGTACGTACGCCGGTGGCCGCGGATCTCGGCCTCGTCGCGCACACCGCCGAGGGCGACGCGCACGAACTTCCGGCCCATGGCGTGGGCGACGGACTCACCCAGGCTGGTCTTGCCGACACCGGGCGGCCCCACGAGTGCGAGCACGGCACCGCCGCGCCGCCCGCCGACCACGCCCAGCCCCCGGTCGGTACGCCGCTTGCGCACCGCGAGGTACTCGGTGATCCGCTCCTTCACGTCCTCGAGGCCCGCGTGCTCGGCGTCGAGGACGCCCTGGGCGCCCTGGATGTCGTACGCGTCCTCGGTGCGCTCGTTCCACGGCATCTCCAGAACCGTGTCGAGCCAGGTGCGGATCCACGAACCCTCGGGCGACTGGTCGGAGGACCGCTCCAGCTTGTCGACCTCCTTGAGCGCGGCCTCGCGGACGTTCTCGGGCAGGTCGGCGGCCTCCACGCGGGTGCGGTAGTCGTCGGACTCCTCACCGTCCTGCTCGCCGTTCAGCTCGCGCAGCTCCTTGCGGACGGCTTCCAGCTGACGCCGCAGCAGGAACTCGCGCTGCTGCTTGTCGACGCCTTCCTGGACGTCCTTGGCGATGGACTCGGCCACGTCCTGCTCGGCGAGGTGGTCGCGCAACTGCTGGGCGGCGAGCTTCAGCCGGGCCACCGGGTCGGTGGTCTCCAGCAGCTCGATCTTCTGGTCGGTGGTCAGGAACGGCGAGTAGCCGGAGTTGTCGGCGAGCGCCGAGACGTCGTCGATGGCCTGGACCCGGTCGACGACCTGCCACGCGCCGCGACCCCGCAGCCATGCGGTGGCGAGGGCCTTGTATTCCTTGACCAGTTCGGCGACCTGGCCGGGCAGCGGCTCCGGCACGGTCTCTTCGAGGCGTGTGCCCTCGACCCAGAGGGCGGCGCCGGGACCCGTGGTCCCCGCCCCGATGCGCACCCGGCCCCGGCCGCGGATCAGGGCGCCCGGGTCGCCGTCGGCGAGCCTGCCGACCTGCTCGACGGTGCCGAGGACACCGGTGTTCGCGTAGGTCCCGTCGATCCGTGGAACCAGGAGTACCCGGGGCTTCCCGGGCGTTGACCTGGCAGCGGCCTGAGCGGCCTCCACCGCGGCACGGACCTCGGAGTCGCTCAGATCCAGCGGGACCACCATCCCGGGCAGCACGACCTCGCCGTCGAGCGGCAGCACGGGCAGGGTGAGCGGTGTGAACGCCTTGGACTCAGCAGCCATGATCTCCCCTTCGGCAGTCAAGTTGAGCTATGCCGACTCAATGCACGGGAGCTGCCGGATGTTCCCCTACCGCCGTTCGCTGTGAGCGATCACTTACGAAGCGCTGGTCCGGGAGGTCGCAGCGCGCTTCGCGCGCCACCGTCGGAGCAGCGGCCAGGTCGCGATGCCGATGGCCAGGGCGATCAGATGACCCCAGTTCGTCATGGGGTCGGTGAAGGCGAGGAGGTCCTGGAGCAGCATCCCGCCGAAGACGGCCAGCAGCGGCACACGCACCCAGGGCGACAGCAGGCCGGCCAGGGCGCCGGTGCCGGCGGCGACGCCGAAGCTGACGCCGTAGTCGAGGCGGTGCAGCGAACTGTCGGGGAGGTGCCCGGCCAGCACCGCGAGCGCTACCGGGACCTCGGTCGCCAGGGTGGCCAGGACGTGCCCGAGCAGGAACACACCGGCCGTGCGCAGGCCCCCGATCCGCCGTTCCAGCGCGGTCAGCACCAGCACGAACCCGATCGTGAACGGCGAGGCCACCCCGCCCGCGACCCACAGCGCACTGCCGACCAGCACCAGCCCCGGCGTCCGCACCAGGTGCGCGACATCGGTGCTGGAGCCCTGGAGCAGGGCATGGACCAGCCCAGGGTCCGCGTACGCGGAGATCAGCGAGGTGACACAGAGCACGATCGCGTACCCGAACGTGAACGGCGTACCCGTGGGCGTGGGCAGCAGCCGCCAGGGCCGCAGCGCCCGGAGCCGGGGCCCCTTCGCCGGGACGGATTCCCGTACGCCCGCACCCACGCGCTCCCGCGGGCCCCGCTGCCTCGGAACCCCGTCCAGCAGCCCCGACACGTCGGAAACGGGCACGCCCGCCGGCGCCGTCGCGGCCGTCTCGTCGGGCGGCGCGGTACGTTCCAAAACGGGCGCTCCTTCCGTCTTGCCCCAGCCTTCGCCTACCTCTACCCCACTGTCTGTGACCGGCGCCACGCGAGAGCCGATTCACAGCAACCTGAAAGCCGCGTTCCGCGTCCCCCGCCGGCCGCTCCGCAATTCTTGGCGCCGTACGCCCCGCACCTGCCAGGATGCTCCGATGCTCACCTCGAACGACCCGCCCGATGTACTGGACCGCCGCGAGGGCCCGCACGGCGAGGTCGTGCTGCGGCGGCACGGTGACCGGCTGGAGATCATCGCGAACGGCTGCTTCCTGATGGACACCTCCGACGGCCGCTCGGAGCGGCGGCTGATCGACGCGGCCCTGGACGCCCTGGCCGGTCGCGAGCACCCGGACGTGCTGATCGGCGGACTCGGCGTCGGTTTCTCCCTCGCCCACGCGGCGGCGGACCCCCGCTGGGGAGGGATCGCGGTCGTGGAACGCGAGCACGCGATTGTCGAATGGCACCTGGACGGCCCGCTCTCCGCGTTCTCCGCCGAGGCCCTTGCCGACCCCCGCGCGAAAATCGTCGAAGCCGATCTCGTGGCCTACGTCAATGAGACATCCGACACGTTCGACGCCCTGTGTCTCGACATCGACAACGGTCCCGGCTGGACCGTCACTGAGGGCAACGGAAATCTCTACTCGGAAGCCGGACTGGCAAGCTGCGCACGGGTGTTGAGACCCGGAGGGGTGCTCGCCGTCTGGTCCGCCCAACCCTCGCCGGAATTCGAAGAAACCTTGCGGAATGCCGGGTTCCAGCGGGTGCGTACCGAAGAGATCCCGGTTGCCCGGGGCGTTCCCGACGTCGTACACCTCGGCATCCGCCCTGGATAGCAAAGGTGTGCTGCCTCCCCGTACGCTGCTCCTCTGACGCCGATCATTCAAGCGTCAATCGCAACGATGCGCAGGCATAGCCAGTTGGAACGAATCACCCCACTGATTCCGGAAAGCACACCCCAGGGGCGGGCGATGGAGCAGACACAGACCTCCCACAACGGTTCGGCGACGGCTACCCCAGGCGCGCAGCGCCGGGTTCTCGTCGTCGAGGACGACGCCACGATCGTGGACGCCATCGCGACCCGCCTGCGAGCCGAGGGATTCCTCGTGCAAACGGCGGGCGACGGTCCGGCAGCGGTCGACACGGCCGAGGCCTGGCAGCCCGACCTGCTGATCCTCGACATCATGCTGCCCGGCTTCGACGGTCTGGAGGTCTGCCGGCGCGTGCAGGCCGCCCGGCCGGTGCCGGTGATGATGCTCACCGCGCGCGACGACGAGACCGACATGCTGGTCGGGCTGGGCGTCGGCGCCGACGACTACATGACGAAGCCGTTCTCGATGCGGGAGCTGGCGGCGCGTGTGCACGTGCTGCTGCGCCGTGTGGAGCGGGCCGCGCTGGCCGCCGCGACGCCGCGCAGCGGCATCCTGCGCCTCGGCGAACTGGAGATCGACCACGCACAGCGACGCGTGCGGGTGCGGAGTGAGGATGTTCACCTCACGCCGACCGAGTTCGATCTGCTGGTCTGCCTGGCGAACACCCCGCGCGCGGTGCTCTCGCGCGAGCAGCTTCTCGCCGAGGTCTGGGACTGGGCGGACGCCTCCGGCACCCGGACCGTCGACAGCCACATCAAGGCGCTGCGCCGGAAGATCGGCGCCGAGCGGATCCGTACGGTGCACGGCGTGGGCTACGCCCTGGAGACCCCGACGCCATGAGCGGCGGGCCGGCCGCACGGAGAAACCCCGGGGAGCCGGAACCCTGGGGCGGGGTGAGCCCGTTCTCGATCAAGACCAAGCTGGGCGCGCTGGTCGTCATCTCGGTGCTGATCACCACAGGTCTGTCGGTGATCGCGGTGCACACGAAGACGGAGCTGCGCTTCATCACGGTCTTCTCGATGATCGCCACACTTCTCATCACGCAGTTCGTGGCCCATTCGCTCACCGCGCCGCTGGACGAGATGACCGCGGTGGCCCGCTCCATCTCGCAGGGCGACTACACCCGCCGGGTGCGGGACAACCGCCGTGACGAGCTGGGCGACCTGGCGGTGACGATCAACGCCATGGCCGACGAGCTGGAGGCCCAGGACCGCCAGCGCAAGGAGCTGGTGGCGAACGTCTCGCACGAGCTGCGCACGCCCATCGCGGGTCTGCGCGCGGTGCTGGAGAACATCGTCGACGGCGTCACGCAGGCCGACCCGGAGACGATGCGCACGGCTCTGAAGCAGACCGAGCGGCTCGGCCGGCTGGTGGAGACGCTGCTGGACCTGTCCCGCCTGGACAACGGCGTCGTACCGCTGAAACAGCGGCGCTTCGAGGTGTGGCCCTATCTGTCGGGCGTGCTGAAGGAGGCCAACATGGTCGCCTCCGTGCGCGCGGGCATCGCCACCGGCTCGGGCAGCCACACCCGTACGGACGTCCATCTGCACCTCGACGTCTCCCCGCCGGAGTTGACCGCGCACGCCGACCCGGAGCGCATCCACCAGGTCGTGGCCAACCTCATCGACAACGCGGTCAAGCACAGCCCGCCGCACGGCCGGGTGACGGTCAAGGCGCGGCGCGGCTCACTGCCGGAGTCGCTGGAGCTGGAGGTCCTGGACGAGGGCCCCGGCATTCCGAAGTCCGAGTGGCACCGTGTGTTCGAACGGTTCAACCGCGGCAGCGCCAAGCGGCCGCCGGGGTCGGGCAGCGACGGCGGCACAGGTCTCGGCCTCGCCATCGCCCGCTGGGCGGTGGATCTGCACGGTGGGCGGATCGGAGTGGCCGAATCCGAGCGAGGTTGCCGGATTCTTGTCACTCTTCCAGGACTTCCATCTGTGCCAAGTTGACGTAAAGTTCGAAGCGGAGCCTCAAGATCCACGGGCGTCCGCGCTGACGGACACGTGTGATCAGGCACAGACCCGCGCCGTCGGCGCCCCGGGTGCCGCTCCGCCCTTCCCTCCTTAAGCGGAACCACGCTTGTTTCCCGCCATTTCAAGCGCCGAAACACTCTTTGAAGTGTGACTTGCGTGACGTTGAACGGGCCCGGCCTGACCTTCGCGGTCGGGGAGGCGTAGCCTTGATTCCCGCTGTCCATCATCTTGTGAAGCGGAAGAGGGCGGTTACCGCCGTGTCGCCACAGTCCCCCAGTAACTCGAGCATCTCGACCGACACCGACCAAGCGGGGAGGAACCCCGCCGCGTCGTTCGGTGCCAACGAGTGGCTCGTCGACGAGATCTATCAGCAGTACCTCCAGGACCCGAATTCGGTAGACCGAGCCTGGTGGGACTTCTTCGCCGACTACAAGCCAGGGGCGGCCGCCGCCTCGGCTCCGGCGGGTACCGCGGCCGCGGGGGCCGCGGGGACCACCACCGCTCAGCCGGCGGCCCAGGCC
>NZ_JBHUQX010000201.1:0-16543 GCF_042674225.1 Streptomyces sp. NPDC056948 | reverse complement strand
CCCCCACCCCAAGGACGACACGTGACCTTCTCCGACACCCAAGAACAGGGCGCGTCCGGGGACATACCCCCGCGGCTCAGTCACCGGCAGATCACCACCGTCATGTCCGGGCTGGTCCTCGGCATGTTCCTGGGGGCGCTGGACCAGACCGTGGTCTCGTCCGCGCTGCGGACCATCGCCGACGACCTGCACGGACTGACGGCCCAGGCGTGGGTGACGACCGCGTATCTCATCACCGCCACCCTCGCGACGCCGCTCTACGGCAAGCTCTCCGACATCCACGGCCGCAGGCCCGTCTACCTCGCGGCGATCGCCCTGTTCACCGTCGGCTCGCTGCTGTGCGGATGCGCCACGTCGATCTACGAACTCGCGGCGTTCCGCGCCGTTCAGGGGCTCGGTGGCGGCGGGCTGATGTCGCTGGCGATGACGATCATCGCCGACATCACCTCCCCGCGGGAACGAGGCCGCTACCAGGGCTACTTCATGGCTGTGTTCGGCGGCGCCAGCATCGTCGGCCCGCTGGTGGGCGGTGCGTTCGCGGACCGGGCCGAGCTGCTCGGCATCGCCGGCTGGCGCTGGATCTTCCTGATCAACATTCCCCTCGCCGCCGCGGCCGCGGTGACGATCATGCGCGTACTGCGCTTCCCGCACCGTCGGGTGCGGCACCGGCTGGACTACGCCGGGGCGCTCGCCCTGGCCGTGGGCATCGTGCCGCTGCTGACCGTCGCGGAGCAGGGGCGTGCCTGGGGGTGGGGCTCGCCGCCGGCCCTGTCGATGTACGCGATCGGCGTGGCAGGTCTGGCCGTGTTCCTGGTGGTCGAGCGGCGGTCGGGTGACGCCGCGCTGCTGCCGCCCCGGCTGTTCCGCATCCGGACGTTCCGGCTGGGCGTCGGGCTGCACTTCGTCGTCGGCATCGGCATGTTCGGCGCGATGACGACGCTGCCGCTCTACCTGCAGCTCGTACGCGGCATGAGCCCCATCGCGGCGGGCCTGGCCACCCTGCCCACGGTCGCCGCGAACCTCGCGGTGACGCTGCTGACGGGCCGGATGATCGCCCGGACCGGCCGGTTCAAGGTCCATCTCGTCGCCGGTGTCGGCTCGTTCACCGCGGCGATGCTCGTCTTCGCCACGCTGCGGGCGGACAGCCCGCTGTGGCACCCGGCGCTCGGCATGGCCCTGATGGGCGCGGGGCTCGGCGCGTCGATGCAGACGCTCACCACGCTCGCGCAGTGCGAGGTGCCCCGTACGGACATGGGCGCGGCGACGGCATCGGTCAACTTCTTCCGCTCCAACGGCGGCACGGTCGGCACCGCGGCGTTCCTGTCGGTCCTGTTCACCACGGCGGCCGGCAGCATCGCCGACCGACTGGCCGAGGCCCGCCAGGACCCGGGCTTCCGCCAACTGCTGGCCCAGCCCGACAACGCGCACGCCCTGACGGGAGTGCTCCGCCCCGACGGCGGCGTCGATCTGGAGGACTCCGCGTTCCTGCGCGCCCTCGACCCGAGCGCGGCCCTGCCGTTCCTGGAGGGCTACGTCGCCTCGATGCGCATCGTCTTCCTCACGGGCGCCGTGGTGTCCCTGGCCGCCTTCGTGATCGCGGCCTGGCGGGTCCCCGACCTCACGCTGTCCGACGAGTAGCCGGTGACCGGGTGCCGCCTCGCGTCGGACCTCAGCGCCGGGCCAGCGCCAGCACGCTCAGACCGAACATCAGGACGCCCAGGGGGAGATGGACCGAGGGGACGTGCGCGATGCCGAGCACGACCTGGGCCGAGGCGAGTACGAGGAAACCGGTGGCGTGCCAGACAGGCCGGGGCGACCCGCCGCCCGGCTTCCACGCCAGCACCGCGGCGAGCACGTACAGCATCGACGCCCCGTACATCACCCGCGCTCCGACATCATGCAGCATCGCCCCGTAGGACGAGGTCAGCAGCAGTCCGGCCGAGACCGCCTGAAGGAAGATGGTCAGGGTCTGCAGGGCGATCGCGATCCGCAGGAACGAGGAAGTGCGCTGTGCGTTCGCCGGCGCCGTCACCTGAGCGGCCATGTCACAAGTCCCCTTTTCCCGCCGTCGGGCGGTAGATCGATAAGGTCTCACCAGTCCGACGACGCGGGCGTGCGAAAGGTAAGGCGAGGGGGCGGCCGGGAGCATGGGGAGTGTCGGGACCAGGGCGGATGAGACAGCCGGCGAGCGACGCCAACTGATCAATGTCGCCTACCGGTTGCTCGGTTCGGTGACCGAGGCGGAGGACGCCGTACAGGATGCCTACGCGCGCTGGTACGGGCTGTCACCAAGCCGGCGGGAGGAGATCCTGTCCCCCGGCGCCTGGCTGACGACGGTGACCGGCCGCATCTGCCTGGACCTGCTCGGTTCGGCGCGGGCGCGCCGTGAACGCTATGTCGGCGCGTGGCTGCCCGAGCCGCTGCCCGACCGCACCGAGTGGGACCACGCGGGCGGCGCCGGCGCCACCGGCCCCGCGGACCCCGCCGACCAGATCGTCCTGGACGAGTCGGTGGCCATGGCCTTCCTGGTCGTCCTGGAGTCGATGACGCCCGCCGAGCGGGTGGCGTTCGTCCTGCACGACGTCTTCCGGTACCCGTTCGCCGAGATCGCCGGCGTTCTCGGCCGCACCCCCGCGGCCTGCAAGCAGCTGGCCGCCTCCGCCCGCCGGCGGGTGGGCGACGCGCACACTCCGGTGCCGGTGACCGGCCGGGCCGACGTGGTGAGGCACGTCAAAGAGGCATGGGAGACCAAGGACATCGCGGCCCTCGTCGGCCTCCTCGACCCGGCCGCCGTGATGACCGCCGACGGCGGCGGCATGGTCGGCACCGTCCTGCGCCCGGTCGAGGGCGGCGCGCGCATCGCCCAGTACATGGTCGCCATCGCCGACAGGGCTCCCGGGCTCGAACTCCTGGAGCGGTCGGTCAACGGTGTGCCCGGCCTGGTGGCCCAGCATGCCGGCGTCGTCATGACCGTGGCCGCGTTCGACGTCTCCGACGGACGCGTCACCCGGATCTGGGCGGTCCGCAACCCGGAGAAGCTACGGCCGTGGGCACGGGAGGGCTAGGCAACCGAGCCGGGCATCCTCGCGTCCCTGAACCTGCCCACAGGCACGGGCTTCGCGGGCCCCGAGCGCCCGCACGACAACGTCGACGCCACCGGCATCGACACAAGCTGGTCCTGGGCGGCCGGCGGCATGGTCTCCACCGCCGAGGACTGGCAGCGGTTCCAGACCGCGCTGATGTCCGGCAAGCTCCTGCCCAAGGCCCAGCTCTGCCGCGGACACCTCCGGGCCTGGCCGCCGGCCCTGGCCGTTCGCCGCACCCCGGCCCTGTTCTCATCCGCTGTCACGCAGCCTGGGCAGGAGCTGGTCGCCGACGCGGATGGTCTCCTGCTTGTAGGGCGTGTCGGAGAGCACGAAGTGGGTGATGCCGAGCTTGCGGTAGTTGTGCAGGGCCGTGGCGACGTCGGTGGCGGAGCCGACCAGCCAGGTGGTTCCCGCTCCGCCACCGCCGAATCTGCCGGGCGTCGTGTAGAGGCAGGTGTCGAGCACCTCGCCCCGCGCGGTGAGGTCGAGGAGCCGTCGCTGTCCGACCGCGGCCCTGCGGTTGCCCGTCCACGTCAGCTCGCGCGCCCCGGCCGCCGCCATCGCCTCGGTCTTCTCCTCGGCCGCCTGCCACGCCTCCTCCGTGGTGTCGCGCACCAGCGTGGTGATCCGCAGCCCGAACTCGAGGGGCTTGTGCCGACGGCCCACCTGCTCGCTCAACGCCTTGAGCCGGTCGATGCGTTCGGCGATCCCGTCGAGGGGCTCGCCCCAGAAGAGCTGCACGTCCGCCTCCGCCGCCGAAACCCGCTCTGCTGCCTCGGAGGCACCGCCGAAGTAGAGCGTGGGATGCGCCCTCGCGTCGGTGGCGTACGGCCGTGGCGTCACCGTGGATCGCTCGACCTGGAAGTGCTCGCCGGCGTACGTCACGTCCTCCTCGGTCCACAGCCGTCGTACGAGACGCAGGAACTCATGGGTGCGCGCGTACCGTTGGGCGGGGTCGCTGCGGGTGTCGCCGTACGCGGCCAGATTGTCGAGTCCGCTGACGATGTTGATGAGGACCCGGCCACGGCTGAGCTGGTCCAGTGTCGCCGCGGCGGTGGCGAAGTGCGCGGGCTGCCAGTAGCCGGGGCGGACGGCTATCAGGGGTTTGAAGGTGGTGGTCCGGGCGGCCAGCGCGGTGGCCACGGTGAAGGTGTCCGGCCGCCCCCAGCCGGTTCCGATGAGCGCACCGCCCCAGCCGTGCTCCTCCGCCGTGCGGGCGAGGTCGGTGGAGAACTCGATGGAGCCCCAGCCGGTCGTCGTGTCGTCGCCGCGGTGGCCCGGCTCGACGGTGTTGGGGATGTACCAGAGGAATTCGGGGCTCATCCTGTCTCCGATCGTGTCTCCCATCACGGCCGCCCAGGCACCGGAAGGCGGGTCCGGGCCGAGGGCACGTCGGCCTTCGCCAGGGACGCCGGTCCGGTCGGGACATGCAGATCCTCGTCCCGCAGCCGGCCGGTCGCCCACACACTGACCAGTCCGGTCAGCGCCAGATAGCCACAGGCCCACCAGGGACTGCCCGAACCGAGTGCCAGCAGGGCGGTCATGATCAGCGGGGTGATGCCGGACGCGAAGATGCCGGACACCTGGTAGACGAAGGACATGCCCGTGTACCGGACCGGGGTGGCGAAGAGGGCGGCGAACAGGGTGCCCTGGGCACCGTAGAACCAGGCGTGCACGACCCCGAGTGTCACGATCAGCGCCACCGTGAAGGCCCACGTCCCGCCGGTGCCGAAGAGCCAGAACGCCGGGAAGACCGAGACGGAGAACGCGACCATGCCGGTGACGTAGACCCGGCGGGCTCCGCGGTGGTCGACCGCCGCCCCGGACACCGGTATCAGCACGGCCATCACCAGCGCCGCTGCGGTGACCGCGAGCAGCACCGGCGTACGGTCCAGCTTCAGCGTTCCGGTCGCGTAGGTGATGGCGAAGACGGCCCAGGTGTTGAAGGCGGCGCCCTCGCCCCACCGGGCGAGCATCCCGAGCAGGACGTGCCGGCGGCCCTGCGGCGCACGCATCAGCTCCACCAGCGGTGCGGAACGCGGCAGTTCCTGAAGGCGGCGTACGGCACGGAAGGCCGGCGTCTCGTCGATCTTCAGCCGTACGGCCAGCCCGACCACGACCAGCACCAGGCTGACGAGGAAGGCGATCCGCCACCCGTAGGCGAGGAACGCCTCGTCGCTGAGCGCGTCGCTCAGCAGCGCGAACACGCCGGTCCCCAGCGCCAGTCCGAGGGCAAGCCCGATCTGCGGGCAACTGCCGAACCGGCCCTTGCGGCCGTCGGGCCCGTACTCCACGGCCAGCAGCACCGCGCCGGCCCACTCCCCGCCCAGCGCCACGCCCTGCGCGACCCGCAGGACCAGGAGCAGCGCGGGCGCGAGGATGCCGACCTGCTGATACGTGGGCAGCAGACCGATCAGGGCGGTGGAGACGCCCATCAGCCCCATGGTGAAGGCCAGGGTGTGCTTACGGCCGATCCGGTCCCCGATGTGCCCGAAGAGCAGACCGCCCACGGGTCGGGCGACGAAACCCACGGCGAACGTGGCGAAGGACAGCATCGTGCCGACCGTGCCGTTGGACGTGGGGAAGAACAGCTTGTCGAAGACGAGCCCGGCGGCCGTGGCGTAGAGGAAGAAGTCGTACCACTCCACAGTGGTGCCCAGCAGACTGGCGAGCACCACGGTCCTCAGCCGGGAGGGAGCAGGGGCATCCTGTTCCGCCTTCTGGGCTTCCGTCGTCTGCGGCGGTACGGGCGCGGCGCTCATCGCGCACCACCGCCCTGGCCGGAGTCACGGGTGGTGGGCGGGAACAGGGGAAGGGCAGGCGCAGACATGGGGCTCCGAGTGGGGTGCGGAGACGGCGTGCGGGCATGGCGACGCGCGGACGTACGTCCAGGACGCGTCGGGGCACGCAAGGGCGCGTGAAAGGAGGCGGCCGCAGCCTTGACCGGTGCGCATGCTGCTGTGGGGGACGCGGACGCGCGAAGGCTGACGACCCGGTGGCCCTACGCCGCCGGGGAACTCATGGGCTCTCGGTCGTCAGCCGCGACAGGTCGCGCTGGACTGGCGGCACAGATCTACGTGCGGTCGTCCCACGAGGATGTCGGCGGCAGCGGTCATGCCAGGCATTGTGCGTGAGTTACCCCGCCGAGCTCAAGTAGGCAGGTCACGCGTTCCTTCCCAGAGCGAGGTTCTCCAGGACGGTGACCAGGCGGAGTCGGGCGTCGGAGGGCAGGCCCCGCAATGGCAGCGGGAGATTCGGCTCGGTCGCCAGGCCCAGCTGCGAGGCGGCCGCCGACATCACACGCAGGCCGCCGTACTGGCGGAAGAGCTCCCAGAGGGGCTCCAGCCGCTCGGAGTGAGCGGTGGCTCCGGCCGCGTCGCCGGCCTGGGCGGCCCGGGTGAGGGCGAGGGCGGTGGCGGGGAACAGGCCGCCGGCGACCGAGTACCACGCGTCGCATCCGGCGTTCAGTCCGGTGGCCGCCGCCCAGTCGCCGCTCACACCGATGCTGACCGTGTCCGGGAGCAGTGCCCGCAACGCCGCGACACGCTCTCGCGCGGCCGTCGGGTCCTCGGGCACCGGCGGAATCTTGACTGCGGCCACGTTCGGCAACTCGGCGATACGGCCGTGCAGTTCGTCGGAGAGGTCGACGTGGGTGGTGCGGGGGTTGTCGTACACGCACAGCGGCACCGACAGCTCACGGGTGACGCTCTCGTACAGGCCGAACACCTCGTCGTCGGTGAGGGGCTGATACGTCATCGGGGCGAGCAGGACCGCGGACACACCCGCCTTCTGCGCGTCCTCGGCGACGGCGAGTACCTGCGAGGTGCGCAGTGCCCCGATGCCGGCCATGACCGGCACACCGTCGGCGGCCTCGACCGCGAGCCTCGCCACGCGGGCGCGCTGCTCGCGTGTGAGGTAGGCGTAGCCGCCGGTGGAGCCGAGGGCGCCGATGGAGTCGACACCCGCTGCGGCGAGGCGGGAGACGAGGGCACTGAACGCCGGCTCGTCGATACCCGCTTCCGTCGTGGGTGTGAGAGGGAAGGCGCTGAGGCCGCGGAACATGGCAGGACTCCTCGGTATGGGTTGCCGGCTTGACCCTGCCCTGGAGGGCAAGGCCAAGCGAGGCGGCCGGCCGATGCGATGATGAGGTGATTCCACAGTGAGGAGGAACCTCCATGGTTCCGCTGCCCGGCGTACGACGCTCCGAGGACTGTGGGGGGTGGGCGGTGGTGGTCCTCACGGGCGAGATGGACCGGGCGCTGGCCCCGGCGCTGCGTGAAACCGTGGACGCGCTGATCGTCGAGGACCGGGCACGGATCGTGCTGGATCTGGAGCAGGTGCCGTTCATGGATTCGTCCGGTCTGAGTGTGCTGGTGTACGGGGTGCGGCGGGCCGGAGCGCTCGGCGGGACGCTGCGTCTGGCGGCCCCGGGTGAGCAGGTGCGGCGGCTGCTGGAGCTGACGGGTCTGAGCACCGTCGTCGAGGTCTTCCCGGGCGTTCCGGCGGCGTGCGAGGCCCCGTGCCCGTAGCGGTCCGTCGGCATGGCTTGTTGGGGTGGGGGCGGGTGCGGGCAGAATACGTCGGGTGGAGAGCGGGCCGGGAGAACATGACGACATGGGCGTCGGTGTGGACGAGGCGCTGATGTCGGCGCTGTTCGCCGCGGTGGAAGCCGGTGTGTACGCCGTGGACGACGAGGGCGCGGTGATCGCCTGCAACCCGTGGGCCGAGCGTCTGCTGGGCTACGAGCCGGGCGCCCTGATCGGGGTCAACGCCCACCGTGCCCTGCATCCGCTGGACCCGGAGACCGCCGCCGCGCCCGTGCCGCGGCCGATTCTGAAGGACGTCGCGCTGGGCAGGCGGACCAGTGGCGACCGCGCCGTGTTCCTGCGCGCCGACGGCACGCCGCTCCAGGTGTGGTGGACCGCGGCGCCGCTCCCGGCGGCGCTCGGGCATGGCGAGGGCGCTGTGGTCGTGTTCCACGACGCGACGGCCGAGCGGGAGCGGGAGGGCCGTCGCGCCGAGCGGTACGCGCACAGCGAGACGATGCGTGAGCAGGCCGAATACGATCTGGCGGAGGCCACCTGGCTCGGCGAGCTGACGCTCGCCATGACCAGCACCCTGGACACCGACGAGGCGCTGCACCGTCTCGTGCGCCAACTGGTGCCCCGCCTCGCGGACACCGCCCTGATCGACCTGGCCGAGGGGCATGGCCATCGCCATGCGGCCGGTGCCCACCACATCGCCGGTGTCCTGCCCGCCGCCCCTTCCGGCCACGGTGAGGTGCCGCCGCGGCACCCCGCCCACCACACGGCGGTCAGCCGCGTCATGCGGGGAGGCGCCACCCAGCACCTGACGGACCTGGCACCGGCGGCGCCCGAGGAAACCGACCTGATGGCGGTGGTGCAGGCCCAGGAGGCCTTCGTCATTCCGCTGCGGCTGCGCGCCACCACCTTCGGGGCACTGACCCTGACCCGCGCGCCGGCCAGCCCGCCGTTCAACGTCGCCGACCGTGCCCTGGCGGAGGAGGTGGCCCGTCGCATCAGCCTGGGTCTGGACAACACCCGCCTGCACGCCGCCCAGGCCGACATCGCGACCGCTCTGCAGCGCGCCCTGCTCACCGACCTGCCCGATGTCCCGGGCATCGAACTGGCCGCCCACTACCAGCCGGCCCAGCACACGGCGGAAGTCGGCGGCGACTGGTACGACGCCTTCCTGCTCCACGACGGCGACCTCGCCCTCGTCATCGGAGACGTCACCGGACACGACATCCAGGCCGCCTCCCGCATGAGCGAACTGCGCAACATGCTCCGGGCCCTGGCCGTGGACCGCCCCGAGGAGGAACCCGGCCAGATCCTGCGTCGCCTGGACACCGCCCAGGCCCGTCTGACCCTCGCCGACTCCGCCACCGCGATCCTCGCCCGCCTGCGCCGGAGCATCAGCGGGGCCTGGCAGGCATCCTGGTCCGTCGCAGGCCACCCCCCGCCCCTGCTGATCACCGCCGAAGGCATCGGCTACCTCACCGAGGCACGCTCCATGCTCCTGGGTCTGCGCCCCACCGCCGAGCGCCCCACCACCCACGCCGAGCTGCCCGACGGCGCCACTCTCCTGCTCTACACCGACGCCCTGGTCGAATCCCGCAGCCAATCCCTCGACGAGGGCATGACCCGCCTGCGCCAGCACGTCACCACCCACCGCCACCTGCCGCTGCCCGAGCTGTGCGCCAAACTCGCCGAGGACCTCGGTGACCCCCGCGACGACATCACCCTCATCGCCGCACGCACTCCCACGCGAACAGCGCCAGGCTGACCACGGCACCGGCCTCAGGCAGCAACCTCGAAGATGA
Source organism: Streptomyces sp. NPDC056948 (assembly GCF_042674225.1). Classification (NCBI taxonomy): domain Bacteria; kingdom Bacillati; phylum Actinomycetota; class Actinomycetes; order Kitasatosporales; family Streptomycetaceae; genus Streptomyces; species Streptomyces sp. NPDC056948. The sequence continues at coordinate 7,114 of NZ_JBHUQX010000201.1, read as the reverse complement.
GCTCGAGGCCGTCTTCCTCGTCCCATTGCTCGCCGACCTCCACGAAACCGAACCCGGAAATCGTCGCCAGGGACGCGGCGTTGTCAGGACTGATCGTCACCCGCACGGTACTGACTCGGGCTTCGGCAGCGGCCCGCCGCACCAGCCCGGTCAGTATCGCCCTGGCGTAGCCCTGACGACGGTGGTCGGGGACCACCGAGTACCCGAGCTCCACCATGCCCACCTCGTCCGGCGGCCCATGGAACCCGGCATACCCCACGACGGCACCCTCCGGCTCGGCCACCACGACCTGCGTGAGCCATCCCGCGCAACCCGGGTCCGAGGTCAGCTGATTGACCCGATACCGCCATACCCACTTCGCCCTGTCGGTGACGAAATACTCGGGCAGAGCGACACCGGCTTCGGCACTGGCTTGAGCCAGGTCGTCCTTCAGCAAGGCGCTCATGGCCGTGCTCGACAACTCGACAAATCGCACGGACTTCGTGCTCGTGGGGACTGAGGTTCGGCGCTCGGCTTTGTCTGTCACAGCGCGAATGGTCATGGAGAGCCCAGGACGTGTCCAACGGTTTTCGCGGCGGCCGGGCCTGGACTACCTGGCGGCATGAGTTCGTCGGCCACCTCGGTCACGAGTCGCGAAGTGCAGCCGTGTGCGGCATGTCACGCATGGCAAAAACCACCTAAGTTGCCCAGATCACAGCGCAAATGTCCATTTAGCGTCCATTCTCGAACCGGCTAAAGAAGCCCGAAGTGGAGCGCGCCGGCATTGACTTGGACACACCGCGCCTAGGTGATCCATGACACAGCGTCCGTGATGTTCCGCCTCATCCCCCGGAGAAAGGTGCCCATCATGGCCGCTTACCTGTGCCCGCCTGCCGTGATACACGGCGAGCACACCGTGAAGACCAGCCAGATCGTGGCGGAGGTGCGAGGCCGGCACCCGCACGCGGCGTGGGCGCCGCGGATCGACGGCATCGCGGCCAGTACGGGCATCGAAAGCCGCAGGTGGATGCTGCCGCTGGAGACCGCCGTCGCGCCCGGCAACGGCAGCGCCCTGCCGGCTGCCGGCATCGGGCCGGCCCGAGAGGCACTGGCCGGCGACGGATTCACCGAACAGGACGTGGATCGCGTGATCGCCGCCCTTGAGGCGATACCCGCGCCGCAGTCCGTCCAGGAGCGCACCGCACCGGCCTGGGCGGCCGTGCAGTCCAGCGGGGAGCATGCGGCGCGCGGGGCCCTGCAGATCGCCGGGCTGGACGTCGCGGACGTCGACTGCTTGATCACCAGCCACTCCACCACCCCGGCGCTGCCGGGGCTGGACGTCGCCCTGGCCAACAAGCTCCCGCTCCGGGGCGACGTGATGCTGCTGCCGGCCACGCAGTGGGCCTGCGTCGCCGGGACCCGCTCCCTGGCGCTGGCGGCGGATCTCGTGGCCGCGGACCCCGACAGGGTGGTCCTGGTCGTGATCGCGGAGGCACTGAGCACGACCTACCAGCCCGCGGACGACACTCTGGAGTCCTTGATCGTCCGGTTGCTGTTCGCGGACACCGCGGTCGCCGCGGTGGTGACGGGCCGCCCGCGGCCCGAGTCGGTGCTGCGGCTGGACGCCGCCTGGCACCACACGCTGCCCGGCACCCAGGACCTGCACCGCCTGGAGACACGGGAGGACGGCACCCACTTCGTGATGGACCGGCGCGGGCCGCGGGCCGTACAGGAGACCGTCACCGCGATGTGGGAGTGGTTGCGCCTCCGCTACCAGGACGACCCCGACTCCTGGCACCCCGACCTCCTGCTCGCGCACCCCGGCGGGACGCGCGTGCTGGAGTACATGGAGCAGACGATGCCCGACGGGTGGCCGTCGGGGCTGCTGGACTACAGCCGGGACAGCTACACCAGCGGCAACCGCGGAGGCGCCGCCGTGTTCGACATCCTGCGGAGAGCGCATGACGCCGGGCAGGAACCGGGTAGTCGCGCCGTCCTGTACGCGGCGGCCCCGGGCCTCACGGCCACCGCCCTGGAAGGGGAGTGGCTGTAGCGCGAGCTCGCGCCGCAGCCGCGTCACCTCGCGGCTGACGCCACTGAGGCCCAGACCACCTTGCCGGTGTCCGTCCACCGCACACCCCACCGGGTGGTGAGTCCATGCACGATGTGCAAGCCACGACCACCGTCGTCGAGGAGCCCGCCCCGGCCCAGCCGGGGCCTGCCGTTGCCGGTGTCGCCCACCTCGCACAGCAGCCCGTGACCGGCCCTGATCAGCCGTATCGTGATGGGTCCTTCGGCGAAGCGGACCGCGTTGGCGACCAGCTCGCTGACCACCAGCAGCACGCTGTCCCGGGTGTCGTCTCTGGTGCGCCACTCCCCCAGCAGCGCGGAGACCAGGGTGCGGGCCCGGGCGGCCGCGTCGCCGCGGGCGGGCAGACGCCAGGTCGCGGTGTCCTCCTTGCGGTAGCCGATCATGCGGGCGAGCAGCAGGGTCACGTCGTCCCGCCGGCGCACAGGCGCCAGCTCGGAGACCAGGCGCCGCGCGGCCTGCGGCAGTGCGTCCCAGGGATGCACCGTGGACACCGCGTCCGCCAGCCTGCCGATGCCCTCGTCGATCGACAGGGCGGGATCCTCCACCAGGCCGTCGGTGTAGAGGGCGAGCAGCGAGCCCGGGGGTACGGCGAACACGTGCACGTCGAACGGCTCCCGCAGCGCGAACTCGGCGCCCAGCCCGGGGTGGGGGCGTACCGCGACAGAGCCGACGGGCCCGTCCGGGGGCACCAGGACCGGAGGGAGATGGCCGGCGCTCGACAGGGCGACGTGGTGGCTGACCGGGTCGTAGACGGCTATGCAGCAGGTCGATCCGAGGGCGCTGTAGCCGGCCACCAGCCCGGACTCCGTGTCGTCCAGCAGCGTCACCGTCTCGTCCAGGTGCTCCAGCACCTCGTTGGGCGCCAGCCCCGCTGACAGCAGCGCGCGGGCCTCCATGCTGAGCTGTCCCATGGTCGCCGCGGCTCCCAGACCGTGCCCGACGACGTCACCGACGACCAGCGCGGTACGGCCGTCCGGCAGCGGAAAGCTGTTCACCCAGTCACCGCCGACGCCCGCGCTGTCGGGGGTGGCGGGCTGGTAGACGCTGGCGGTCTCGATGGTGTCGCCGCCGGATCGTGGCAGCAGCCGGCGCTGCAACGCGAGCACCTGCGTGTGCTCGCGCTGGTGCTGACGGGCCAGGTCCACGTGATGAGAGGTCCTGGCCACCAGCTCCTGCAGGTCGAGCAGCTCGCTGTCGTGGAAGGGGCGGTCCGCCCGCCGCCAGACCTCCGCCACACCCAGAACGACGGGCGGCGAGCCGTCCAGAACCAGCGGTATGTACGCCACACCCGCCGCCCGGTCGCTGGGCACCAGGGCACGTACCAGTCGCGGACTGCCGAGCACCCGCTCGATGGCCTCCCGGTCGGGTATGACGATGGCCTGCGCGGCGTCGTCACGCCGTATCGCCTGCGACAGCAAGCGGCTCGCGTCGCTGGGAAGATCGTCGCCCGGAGTCACATAGCCGTCGGGCCACGCCCGGTCCGGCACCAGGGCGGCCCGCCGCAGCCGGATGCGCCGCTGCGGCTGCTCGGTGACCACCTCGCCCGTCCACACGGCGAGGTCGAGGTCGATGGCGGCCACGTCTCCCCAGGCCAGCAGGGACTGCGCCAGCGACTGCGCGGTCTCGCCGATGTCCAACGAGGTGCCGATCGCGGTCTCGGCGGCGTACAGGTGCAGCCTCTTGGCCATGGCGATCAGCGAGACGGTCAGGCCCTCCTGAGGCGCTGCGGCGGCCAGGATGCTCATCGAGACGACCAGCTCCGACCCGTCGCCGCGCCGCAGCCGCTGGACCCGTGCGACGTGCGGCTCACCGGTCTCCAGGACCTGCCGCAACCGCCGGGTGACCGTCGGTACGTCCCAGGGAGGCAGAAGATCGACGAAGGAGCTCCCGGTCACGGCCTCCACCCCCGCGAAAACGGGGGCGCCCAGATTGCAGCGGGTGATTCTCAGATCCCGGTCCAGGTTGACCGCGCCGAGGATCTGCTCCTGACGGCCGGGGGTCAAACTGGCGTGTGTGCGATGGCGGGCGGCGCTGTCTCCCGGCGGGTCGGCAGAACCGGCGGCCGCTGCCGCCCCGCCGCGTGGGATGTACTGCCCCAAAGCGCCGCTGACCATGTCGAACGGCGACGCGGACGAGGGGGAGGGGGTGGAGTCCATGCGGCTCTCTCAGCTCGCTCGCCAACCCCGGCACAGCGCCGGGGCCGTACCAGAACCCGGGCGACAGGGCCCCGAGATTCCTGACCGCACACCTCATTCAATAACACCCGGGGCCGCTTCGCCCACGGAGCATTCGCGCTCGCCGATCAGCTTGGCTACCCGTGGGGAGGCCGAGGGTACGGATCGCGGCTGCGTCGCCCACGTCTTGATCTAGGCTTCGAAGTCGGCGTCCTGGGCCTGGTCTGCCTGGTGGCCGGATTCAACCTCTGGCGCATCCTGCAGTACGTCCGCGTCGAGATGACGCTCGTCCTGGGCACCGCCTCCTCCGAGTCCGCACTGCCGGGACTCCTCAAGAAGCTCACCAGGATCGGCTGCTCCAAGCAGTCGGTCGGCCTGGTCGTGCCGACCGGCTACGCCTTCAACCTCGATGGCACCTCCCTGTACATGGCCATTTGCACCATGTTCGTCGCCAACGCCAACGCCTACGGCATCGACATGAGCATCCCCGAACAACTGGGCCTGCTGCTGATCATGCTGCTCACCTCGAAGGGAGCGGCCACCGTCTCCGGCGGCACCTTCGTCGTCTTCGCCTCGACCGTGGCGGCCACCGGCTATCTGCCCGTCGAGGGCGTCGCCATCCTCTTCGGCGTCTACCGCCTGATGTCCATGGCCACCGCCTTCTGCAACACCTTAGGCAACGTCGTCGCGACCTTCGCCATCGCCAAGTGGTGCGGGGAGATGGACGTCGACAAGGTCAACCGGGCCCTCGCCGACCCCAAAGCCTTCCTCGCCGAGCCGGACGACCCGCAGGACGACGCCCCGACCGACGGTCAGGGAGCCGCTGCTCCTCTCACCACCGACACAACCACCCCCGCCTCTGCGGAAGTTGCCGCCACGGCGATTCCGGCTGCTCCCGCCCCCACACAGAAGTGAGCCTCACCGTGAGCACGACCGTCTTCGACTCCTTCCTCTTCCGCGACATGTTCGGCACCCCCGCCATGCGCGAGGTGTTCAGCGACACCGCCTACGTCCGGCGCATCATCGACGCCGAGACCGCGCTGGCCCGCGCGCAGGCCGAGGTCGGCATCATCCCCGCCGCGGCAGCCTCGGACATCACCCTGAAGGCCGACTTCGACAGCCTGGACCTGGACCGGCTGCGCACGGAGACCGAGACAGTCGGGTATCCGGTGCTGCCCATCGTCAAGCAGGTCGCGGACCAGTGCGGGGACGCCGGCCGCTATCTCCACTGGGGCGCCACGACCCAGGACATCATGGACACCGCGGTCATGCTCCAGTGCAAGCAGGGCATCGCCCTCCTGGAGACCCAGCTCGGCCAGGTGCGGGACGCACTGCGGCAGTTGGCCACCGAGCACATCGACACCGTCACCGCGGGCCGTACGCACTTGCAGCATGCCTTGCCGATCACCTTCGGCTACCGCTGCGCCGTATGGCTGTCGGCCCTCGACCGGCACGCCGAGCGCCTTCAACAGGCCCGCGACCGCGCCCTGATGGTGCAGTTCGGCGGAGCGGCCGGCACCCTCGCCTCGCTGGGCGACGGCCCCGAGGGGCTGCGCACCCGTGCCGCGTTCGCCCGTGAACTCGGCCTGCGCGACCCCTCGATCACCTGGCACGTGGCCCGCGACGGCCTGGTCGAGCTCGTCTCGCTGTTCGCCTCCGTCGGCGGCTCCCTCGGCAAGATCGCCTGGGACGTGATGATGATGTGCTCGTCGGAGTTCGGCGAACTGGCGGAGCCCTTCGTACCGGGCCGGGGCGCCAGCTCGACCATGCCGCAGAAGCGCAACCCCATCTCCAGCGAGCTCATGTTCGCCGCCGCCAAGCTGCTACGGGACAAGTCGTCCAGCATCCTCGACGCGACGATGCAGGACTTCGAGCGGGCCACCGGACCCTGGCACCTCGAATGGGCGACCGTCCCGGAGTCCTTCCTGCTGCTGGCCGGCTCACTGCACCAGGCCGAGTTCATGCTCTCCGGCCTGGAGGTGAAGACCGACCGGATACGCGAGAACACCCATCTCTGCGACCCCGCCCGCTACCTCGGCAGCGCACAGGCCATGACCTGCGGCGTCACCCGGGCAACGACCGGGTCGGCCGGCGAATAGCCGTCGTTCCGACGGTTGCGATCTGCGACGCCGGGGGGCGCCGCCGGAGACACCCGCCTTCTCGGCGCTGACTTCACCGCCGCACAGCCAGCGCGGGTCCGGGGATCTGAGACCGAACCTGGCCATCAGCTCCTGCTGCATGTTGAAGACCACCCACCAGTACTCTTCCCCGCCGTTCGGCGTGTTCTCGTACCAGGCCCGCCCGTGGTTGCCCCGGACCACCTCCACCGCCGGGTTGTTCAGTTTGAACGTCACGCCGAGTTCCTGGCGGTAGAAGCGCTGTGACTCCCGCATGACGCCGGTGATGCCGTTGGGGTACCGCGGATCGTTCGCCACATCCGAGGGCTTGAGCCAGAACACCCGCACCGTCCCGGCCAGCGGGTCAGCGGCCCTCCTCTCTGCCGATCCCGTCGCCGCCTGGGCGGTGTCGGCGAACGCCCCGGAACCGAGCACTGCGATCCCCCGGCCGCCGCAGCCAACACCGCGCGCCGCGTGAACTTGCGCGAAGGCGCCGGCGTCCGGGTGCTTCCGGAGCGACCAGGGCTTCGGCGAAGTCGGGTGGCGTCCGATTTGCACGCCCCAGCCCTTGCTTCATCTATCGAGTTTCGATAGATTCCCATCGCAACTCGATTGAAGGATGGGTCATGGGGAAGCTGGCAGTGTGTGCGCTGCGCGCCGTGCTCGTGGTGTTGCTCGTCGGCACCGTGTTCGTACAGGCATTGATGGTGTGGGCTTTGGTCAGTGGGAGCGACCCGGAGGACGGGTCGCTC
>NZ_JBHUQX010000200.1:0-16550 GCF_042674225.1 Streptomyces sp. NPDC056948 | reverse complement strand
CCTGTGTGGAATCCGGGCCTTCGATGTCGCTCCGTCACTCGGACTTCGCGATTTCAGTAGCGGGGACAGGATTTGAACCTGCGACCTCTGGGTTATGAGCCCAGCGAGCTACCGAGCTGCTCCACCCCGCGCCGTTGTGTTCACAACCCTAGCACGGCGCGGGTGGGCATTTGACCAGGCCGGAGCCCTAACTGCTCGGCTTCGGGCTCGGACTGCCGCTCGGGCCGGCGCTGGGCTTGCTCTCCCCGCCCCCGGCACCGCCGGCCTTGTCCGCCTCGGCCTGCGCCTCCTCGGCACGCTGCAGGGCGTCCTCCAGGTCCTCCTGCGCCCGGCCGTACGCCTCCCAGTCGTTCTTCTTCAGGGCGTCCTGGCCCTCGGTGAACGCCTTCTGGGCGTCTTCCAGGGCCTGCTTGACCGTCGGGTCCTCGGCCGTCGGCGGTGGTGGCGTCGTATCGCCGTCGTCCGGCGGCTCAGGCGTCGCACCCTCCGCCCCGAAGATCTTGTTGAGGGCCTCGTCGAGCGTGTTCTCGAAGGCCGTCTGGCCTCCGTAGGTGACCAGCACCTTGCGCAGCAGCGGGTACTTCAGTCCACCACCGCGTACGTAGACCGGCTCCACGTACAACAGTCCTCCGTCGAGGGGCACCGTCAGCAGGTTGCCGTACTCGACCTCGGAGTCGCCGCCTCTCAGGAGCCTGATGGACTCGGCGATGTCCTCTTGGGAGTTGAACTGGCTCTGGACCTGTTTGGGTCCGTTGACCGTCGTGTTCGTCGGCAGTTTCAGGATTCTGATCTTGCCGTAGTCGCTGGCGCCCGCCTCGGCGTCGACGGCCATGAACGCGCTGAGATTGTCCCGGCCGTTGGGCGTCAGGGTCGTGGTCAGCGAGAACGCCTGTGCCTTCTGGTCGGGCATCTTCATGCTCAGGTAGTACGGCGGCACCGCGTTGCCCGACCGGTTCGTCGGGTCGTCCGGCACCTGCCACACCTCGCTGCCGCTGAGGAACGTCGTCGCGTCCTTCACGTGGTAGCGCGTGAGCAGTTCCCGCTGGACCTTGAACAGGTCCTGGGGGTAGCGCAGATGGTCCATCAGCGGCTTGGAGATCTCGCTCTTGGGCTTCACCGTGTCCGGGAAGGCCTTCATCCAGGTCTTCAGGACCGGGTCCTTGGTGTCCCACTGGAAGAGCTTGACCTCGCCTGTGTACGCGTCGACGGTCGCCTTCACCGAGTTGCGGATGTAGTTGACCTGGTTCTGCTGGGCCACCACCGCGCGGTTGTCGTTGGTGGCGGTCAGCGAGTCGGCCGTGGTGTCACCGAGGGTCGTACGCGAGGAGTACGGGTATCCGTTCGTCGTCGTGTACGCGTCGACGATCCACTGGATACGGCCGTCCACGACCGCCGGGTAGGCGTCGCCGTCGATGGTCAGCCAGGGGGCGACCGCCTCGACGCGCTCCTTGGGCGTGCGGTTGTACAGGACGCGCGAACCCTCGCCGATGGCACCGGAGTACAGGATCTGCGGTTCGCCGAACGCCACCGCGTACGCGGCCCGGTTGACCGGGTTGGAGAGGTTGACCCCGCTGTCGCCCTTGTAGCTGGTGGTCTTCTCGCCGTTGTCGTCGGAGTAGTCGATCTCCTTCTGGGGACCGCCGACGATCGAGTACGTAGTGGTCTTCTCGCCGTAGTAGACCCGCTGCTCGTACGTGCCGAGGTCGCCCTCGGAGGGCAGGTCGGACTCCGTGAAGTTCGGCCGGCCCTGGGCGTCGGCGCTGGTGCCCTCGGCCGCGACCGCTCCGTATCCGTGGGTGTAGCGGAAGTGGTTGTTGATCCAGTTCTTCTTCGGGATGCCCGCGAGGTTCAGCTCACGCAGGCCGATGACCGTGTCCTGGTCCTTGCCGTCCTTGGCGTAACGGTCCACGTCCAGGTTGTTCGGGAACGCGTAGTAGTTCCTGATCTGCTGGAGCTGCTGGAACGTCGGCGAGACGATGTTCGGGTCCATGATCCGGATGCTCGCCGTGGAGTCGACGTCATCGCGGAGCTTGGTCTTGTCCTCGGTCTTGCTGGTACCCGTGTAGTCGGTGACCTTGGTGCCGTCGATGCCGTAGGCCTTGCGCGTCGCCTCGAGGTTCTTCTCGACGTACGGCGCTTCCTTGGCCTGCTCGTTCGGCTGGACCTGGAACTTCTGCACGATCGCCGGGTAGAGGCCGCCGATGAGGATCGCGGAGAGCACCATCAGGCCGAAGCCGATCACGGGCAGCTGCCAGGTGCGCCGCCACAGGGTGGCGAAGAACAGCAGCGCGCAGATGACGGCGATGCAGAACAGGATCGTCTTGGCCGGCAGGTAGGCGTTGGCGTCGACGTACCTCAGGCCCGTCCAGTTGTCGGTCGCTCTGAAGTCGCTGGACTTGACCGCGAGTCCGTACCGGTCGAGCCAGTACGCGACCGCCTTGAGGGCCACGAAGACGCCGATGAGCACCGACAGGTGCCCGGTGGCCGCCGCCGTGGCGCGCGCGCCCGGGCTGGTGACGCGCAGGCCGCCGTACAGGTAGTGCGTGAGCGCGGCGGCGATCACGGACAGGATCGCGGCGGCGAAGCCGAAGCCGAGCAGGAACCGGTACCAGGGCAGGTCGAAGGCGTAGAACGAGACGTCCAGCTTGAACTGCGGGTCCTTCTCACCGAACGGAACCCCGTTGACCCACATCAGCCAGGTCCGCCACTGGCCGGACGCGGAGGCGCCGGCGATCAGGCCCACCAGGGCGGTGATCCCGAACAGCAGCCACTTCTTGTAGGGCGCGATGCCCATCCGGTAGCGGTCGAGGTTCTGCTGCTCCATCGACATGGCGCTCAGCGGTGGCCGCAGCCGGTGCGCCAGCCAGATGTTGAGGCCGACGGCTACGGCCATGAGCAGGCCGAAGACGAAGAAGAGCCCGATCTTGGTCCACAGGGTCGTGGTGAAGACCGACGAGTAGTTCACCGACCGGTACCAGAGCCAGTCCGTCCAAAAGCCCGCGAACATGGTGAACGCCATGCCGAGGACGGCCAGGACGCCCAGCGTCATGAGCAGGGTGCGGACACGCCGGGACGGGCGGCCCACTCTCATCCGCGGCCCTGTCGGGCCTCCGCCTCGGTCCGGCATCTGGAAAGCCAAGGTGCGCACCTCGAAGTTCGCTGTTGATCCGTCAGGCCCGCGTCTTCACGGACCGTGCGTGGCCCCCGGTGATCGTGGGCCCCCACCTATGCAACTTACTCACCGTTTACTCGGTTCCCGATTCCGGCCAGGAACGAGGCAGGATTGTGACCATGTCCAACACTCCCATGGCTGCGAACCCGCTCACCCGGGCCGTTCTCGAGATCGACGAGTACGTCTCCGGCCTCGGCTGGGACCAGCCCGCCCGCCTTTTCGCCCTCGTCGACACCGCACGGCTGCGGGCCGAACAACCCTCGCTCGCCGACCGGCTCGGGCTCGGGGACGAGTCGGAGACCTCCGGCGTCACCCCGATCGAGCAGGACGAGGTTCCAACGGGCAAGCCGCTCGACGAGTTCCTCGCCACCATCGCCTGGCCCGACGCGGTGGTCGGCTGCGCCCTCGCCGTGGAACGACTGATGCTGCCGCCGTCCGCGGAGGCCCAGGTTCCGCAGGGCCTGGGCGGGGCCGCGCTGACGAAGTGGGTGGCGGACCACCCGGACCGTCAGGAGGTCCGGATGACGGTCGCGGTCCTGCGCGACGGCGCCCGCGAGTCGGCCCTGCGCCTGCGCGAGAAGGACTCCGCCACGGAGGTCCTCACCGGCTCCGACCTGGTCCCGGGTCTGGCGGAGGCGCTGGCGGCGACGTTCGCCGAGTAGAGCGGGAGCACCGTGCGTGAGGGGGCTTGCCGGTCCCATGGGGCCCCCGGGCCCCACCGGTCCCGCGGGTCCCCTCAGCCGCGCCGGTCGCCTTGCCCCGACCCGCCCTAGTCCCCGAGGGCTACTTACCGCACTTCGGCAGATCGGCGGTGTCGCCGCTGCGGAGGTCCTTCATGGCGCCGAGGGCGTCCTGGATGGTGTCCACCTTGATGAGGGTGAGGCCCTCGGGGGTGTCCTTGGCGGCGGCAGAGCAGTTGTCGGCGGGCGTCAGGAAGTACTGCGCGCCCTTGGCCCGGGCACCCACGGTCTTCATCTCGATGCCGCCGATCGGACCGACCTTGCCGGTGTCGTCGATCGTGCCGGTGCCGGCCACGAACTTGCCCCCGGTCAGATTGCCCGGCGTGAGCTTGTCGTAGATGCCGAGAGCGAACATCAGCCCGGCGCTCGGACCACCGACGTCGGCCAGCTTGATGTCGACGGTGAACGGGAACGTGTGGTCGGTCCCCGCGGAGATCCCCACGATGGCGCGCTTCTCGCCGTTGTCGTCCGAGGTCGTCGTGGTGATGGTGATGTCCTGCGTCTTCGTCGGCGTCCGCTTCTCCTTCTCAGCGGCGACCTGCTCCTTGGCCGGCACGATCGTGAAGCGGACGTCCTGGCCCGGCTTGCGCTGGGTGACGAGCTTCGCGACGTCGGCCGGCTCCTTGACCGTCGTACCGTCGACGGCCTTGATCACATCCCCGGCGTGCAGCTTGCCCTCGGCCGGGGATCCCTTGACGACCGTCGAGACGATCACCCACGACTTGACCGGAACGTCCAGTTCCTTCAGGGCCGCGACCTTGGCGCTCTCCTGGGACTGGCTGAACTCCTCGGCGTTCTCCTGGGTCGACTGCTCCTCGGTCTTGCCGTCCGGGTAGAGCGTTTCGCGCGGCACGACCTTGTTGTCGTGCGCGAGCCAGCCGTAGACGGCTTCGACCAGGTTCATCCGGTAGTCGGCGCTCGTGACCCGGACCGTGGTCATGTTCAGGTGGCCACTGGCCGCATAGGTCTTGCGCCCCGAGATCTGCAACACCGGCTCGCCGTCATGATCGCCAAGTGTGTTCACCGTCGGCCCCGGGGACATCTCCGCGTACGGCACGGGGATGAACACTCCCGCGCACAGGAGCGCGATCAGCATCAGGGTGGAGGCGAGCATCGTCGCGGTGCGGCGTGGCATGACTCGACAGTACGGGACGGGCCTGTCAGCGCACCGTCAGGGCCGCCCGTCCGGGGCGGCCCTGTGGGCTATACCGTCTGTGACCTGCTGTTTCCTTGGCCTTCAGCTACCCGGCCGGGGCTTCTCCATGGCCTCGCGAAAGCGGGCGTATCCGGTGAGCTCCGGGCCGTCGCCGCGGGACCTTCGCGTCCGGTTGGCCCAACTGCCCCAGAGCCCCGCGCCGATGGCAGCCACAAGCGGAATCAGCAACCAGGCGAGAGCCGCCATGCCGACCTCCAACCCCATTGAGCGTCCGCAACTGACTGATCAGCAGATTAACCATCCGCAGTGACAACGCTCACGCCAGGGGTGCGGTTACGCAACCGGAGGCGGTTTCGGGACCAGCAGGCGCCGACCCGCCCTCCCGTGGCCCGACCGCCACCCCTCAACGACGGCGCTACGCGCCGACCCATTCCTCGGTGCCGTCGGAGAACTTCTGGTGCTTCCAGATGGGCACTTCGTGCTTCAGGTCGTCGATCAGCTTCCGGCAGGCCTCGAAGGCCTCTCCCCGATGCGGACAGGAGACGGCGACGACCACGGCGAGGTCTCCCACGCGGAGGTCTCCCACCCGGTGCACGGCCGCCAGCGCGCGCACGGGGAACTCGGCGACGACCTTCTCGGCGATCCGCCGCATCTCGGCCTCGGCGCTGGGGTGGCAGGAATACCCCAGCTCCGCGACATCGGCGCCCCCGTCGTGGTCGCGCACGGTCCCCACGAAGAGCGCGGTGCCTCCGGCCGCGTCGTCCCCGACGGCCCGGAACACCTCGTCCAGGGAGAGGGCCGTGTCCCGGATCCCGATCAGCTTGATCGGATCCTGTGCTCCCTGCTCACCTGGGTGATCGCTCATGGATGCCATGCCTCCATCGTGCCGCACGCGACTGACAACGCGGAATAGACCCATCGACCGGCACGCCCGCATGCACGTTGGAGCCTCCTACAGGTGCGCTCCTGACAGGTGCGTCTCTCCGCAGGTGTGGCTCTCCGCAGGTGTGGCGGGCTCTCAGATCCGCCGCCGGGCCTTGCGTGCCCGTCGTACCACCGCGGCCGCACCCAGCAGCGCCACCGTCGCGCCCGCGGCGCCCGCGGCCGTCGCGTCCTTGCGGCCCAGGCGACGCCCGGCCACCGTGTGCCGGCCGGAGACCTCCTCCAGGAGCTCGGCCAGCACCTCCTCGTTGGTGTACTGCGGGCGCCACCCGGAGTCGTGCAGCCGGCTCCCGCTCACCACCCAGGGGTACATCGTGTACGCCAGGTCCCCGGCCGGAGACGGTGTGAGCCCGATCCGGTGCAGTCGCGCCGCCGCGCCCAGCGCGACCGCCGACGGCAGCTCCATCCGCCGGATGCCGCTGAGCTCCTCGACCTCCTCCTGCTCAAGCCACCCGTCGCAGCCGACGGCCAGCTCCCCGTCGACCTTCTCCAGGACGGCGTACTCGAGCGCGCTGCACAGGTCCTCGACGTGGCAGAACTGCCACGCGGGCCGCGACCCGGCGACGACGAGCAGTCGAGGAGACTCGAAGTACCTGGTCAGCGCGGTGTCCGTGCCTCCCACCAGCACGGCGGGCCGGACCACGGTGACGTTGAGCCCCGGGTGCGCCCGCGGGGCCCGCCGCGCCAGCCGCTCGATCTCCAGCAGGTCGCCGACACCCGTCGCCTCGGCCGTGGCACGCAGCTCGGCGTCCTCGGACAACGGCAGCTCGTTGTCCGGCAGCGCCCCGTAGACCATCGCCGAGGTGCACAGCACGACCCGGTGCACTCCGGCCGCAGCGGCCGCCGTCAGGACGGTCTGCGTCCCCCGTACGTTGTAGGCCGTCCGGGCGGCGGCGTCGGTCTCCAGATCGAGATCCAGCGCCAGGTGCACGACGACGTCGGCGCCGCGCAGCTTTTCCGCGATGGCCGGATCCCGTACGTCCAGGATGTGCCACTGCGCATCCGCGCACTCGCCGCGCCGCTCGTCGATGGCGACGACCTGCTTGACCTCGTCGGACGCGGCGAGCTGCTCGGTGAGCAGCGCTCCGATGCCGTACGCGGCGCCGGTGACCGCGACGACGGGCCCGCGCGCCGCGGGACTCGCGGAACTGGTTGACTGGTTTCGCGCTGCGCGAACCTGCGGATCTGGGGAACTCACCGGGCGTCTCCAGCGGTTGTCTTCAGTACGAGCACGAGTGAAGCGTGCGTACCAGGTGGCATCCATCCTGCCGCAGGCCGTCAGTCGGCGAAGCACCGAGGCCCGATCCGCCCCAAGGTGTCTACGCTGGGTGGTGAAGTCGGGCAGCCGTGCCGCCGGAAAGAACCGGCGGCCCTACAAGCCGAGGAATCCCGTGAGTGACACCCCATTCGGATTCGGCCTTCCGCCGGAGGAGCCGGACGACGGCGACGAGGGCAAGAAGAAGGACCAGCAGAGCGGTGGTGGTCAGGGACCGGCCAATCCGTTCAATTTCGGCGGCCTGCCAGGAGCCGGAGGCTTCGGCGGCGGCCCTGGTGGCCCCGGTGCGGACAATCCGTTCGCTGCCATGTTCGGTTCCCTGAACCCCAACGACCTGGGCGCCGCGTTCCAGCAGCTGGGCCAGATGCTCTCCTACGAGGGCGGCCCGGTGAACTGGGACATGGCCAAGCAGATCGCCCGCCAGACGGTCTCCCAGGGCAGCCCTGACGGCACCAAGGACGCGAGCGTCGGCCCCGGCGACCGCAAGGCCGTCGAGGAGGCCGTCCGCCTGGCCGACCTCTGGCTCGACGACGCCACGTCCCTGCCGTCCGGCGCCGCCTCCTCGGTGGCCTGGAGTCGCGCGGAGTGGGTCGAGGCGACCCTGCCCGCCTGGAAGGAGCTCGTCGACCCGGTCGCCGAGCGCGTGGGCACCGCCATGGGCGATGTCCTGCCGGAGGAGATGCAGGCCATGGCCGGCCCGCTGATCGGCATGATGCGCTCGATGGGCGGCGCCATGTTCGGCACGCAGATCGGGCAGGCCGTCGGCGTGCTCGCGGGCGAGGTCGTCGGCTCGTCCGACATCGGCCTGCCGCTCGGCCCGGCCGGCAAGGCCGCGCTGCTGCCGGTGAACATCGAGACGTTCGGCAAGGACCTGAGCGTCCCGCAGGAGGAGGTGCGGCTCTATCTCGCCCTGCGCGAGGCCGCCCACCAGCGCCTCTTCGCGCACGTGCCGTGGCTGCGCTCGCATCTGTTCGGCGCGGTCGACGGCTACGCCCGCGGGATCAAGGTCGACACGGCCAAGCTCGAGGATGTGGTCGGCCAGTTCGACCCGCAGAACCCCGAGCAGTTGCAGGATGCTCTCCAGCAGGGCATGTTCCAGCCGGAGGACACGCCGGAGCAGAAGGCCGCCCTGGCGCGTCTGGAGACGGCTCTGGCGCTCGTGGAGGGCTGGGTCGACGCGGTGGTCCACGCCGCCGCGAAGCCCCGTCTGTCGTCCGCCGACGCCCTGCGCGAGACGCTGCGCCGCCGGCGCGCCTCGGGCGGCCCGGCCGAGCAGACGTTCGCCACGCTGATCGGTCTGGAGCTGCGCCCGCGCCGCCTGCGCGACGCCTCCCGCCTGTGGGCCTCGCTCACGGACGCGCGCGGTGTCGACGGCCGGGACGCCCTGTGGGCCCACCCGGACATGCTGCCGACGGCGACCGACCTGGACGACCCGGACGGCTTCGTGCACCGCGAGCAGATCGACTTCTCCGAGCTGGACAAGATGCTCGGCGAGGCGGCGGACAAGCCCGATCTGAAGAAGCCCGATCTCAAGAAGGACGAGGACGAGGGCGAGGACGAGAACAAGGGCGACGACGCCGGGTGAGCCTGTACGACGACGCGGTCCTCGTGCTGAAGGGGTACGAGGACCAGGCGGACCTGCGCCAGGCCTATCTGGACCATCTGGCGGAACACCCGGACGGCCTGTGGAAACCGTGCCAGGCCGGTCACATCACGGCGAGCGCCCTGGTGGTCGACCCCGAGGGCGGCCGGGTGCTGCTGACCCTGCACAGGAAGCTGCAGATGTGGCTTCAGATGGGCGGTCACTGCGAACCGGGCGACTCCTCCCTGGCCGCCGCGGCCCTGCGGGAGGCGACGGAGGAGTCCGGCGTCTCGGGGCTGTCACTGCTGCCCGGCGGCCCGGTCCGTCTCGACCGGCACCCGATCCCGCCGCCGTGCCACTGCCACTTCGACGTCCAGTACGCGGTCGTGGCACCACCGGACGCCGCGCACGCGGTCAGCGACGAGTCGCTCGACGTGCGCTGGTTCGGGTACGACGAGGTCGCGGAGGTGGCCGACGAGTCGGTCGTACGCCTGCTGGAGGCCACGCGCGCGAGGCTCGCGGCCTGAAGCGTGCGTAAGGGGCGATCGCCCTTGGCGGTCGCCCCTTACACCGTGCGGCTTCGTGGCCGGTCAACTCCAGACGTTGCCCTGGTTCTGCCCGCGTGCTCCCTGCTGGCCCATGCCGTACTGCGCGGAGAGGCCCGAGCCGACCTGGGCGTTCTGCGGCGGCAGCAGTTCGCTGGGCTGGACCAGCGCGTAACCGGTGCCCATGAAGCTCAGCTCCCAGCCCTCGCCGGTGTTGCCGCGGCGCCGCCACACCCCTGAGGAGTGCGTCTGGGCCTGCATCTGCACGCGCAGGCTCGTCGACCAGGCGACGATCGCGTCGGCGTCGCAGTTGACGTACTTGTCGGGGGTCACCTGCATCAGCAGCGGCATGCCCGAGGTCATCAGGGCGATCTTGCCCCGGCCGGTGATGTTGAGCTGGTACTTCCCGGAGCCGGAGATGCCGTACAGGCTGTCGACGGCGATGACCTCGTGGTGCAGGGAGGAGTCCATCGCCAGCACGTAGCTGCTGTCGACGGTGAGTCCGTCCTGCTCCACCTCCATGACGTGGACGTGCTGCTTGAGATTGGCGAGGTAGACCGTGCCCTGCCCGTGGCAGCGCATCAGGTCGAGTCCCTCACCGGTGTGCGCACGCGCGCGTGACTGGTCGTTGCTCTGGTACTCGGCGTCGAACTCGACGAGTCCCTGGTAGGCGACCATGGTGCCCTTGCGGGCCAGGATGTCGTCGTGGCCCTCCAGGGTGACGCGCAGCATCTGCTTGTTCTGCAGGCTCCAGCGGTCCTGGGTCTGCTGCTCGTTGTAGGCGAAAATCGGGCTCTGCATGGCGTGTTGCTCCCCCTCAGCCCCGGACCCGGAGGCGGTCGGTGCTGTCCTCGCTGGGCTGGACGACGACGATGCCCTGACCGGAGAAGGCCATCTGGTAGGCCTCGCCGCTGCCGCGGCCGATCAGCGACTGTGCCCTGAAGCTGCGCTTGCCCTTGACCTTGAGGTTCGGGGACCAGGCGACGAGTGCGTCGGGGTCGACGTAGGTCTCGTCTTCGCCGCCTCCGCAGTCGACGACGATCGGCTTGCCCCGGGAGGTCAGCGCGACCCAGCCCTGCCCGGAGATCTTGGTGTTCCACAGGCCCTGCCCGGCGAACTTCGCCAGGCCCTTGACCCGCTCGACGCCCCACGTGAGGTGGGCGTCGAAGGCGAGCAGGTTGGTGGCGTTGACGGAGATGCCGTCGCCGTTGAGGTTGATGACGACGACGTTCGCTCCGTAGTCGGAGAGGTAGAGCAGGCCGTCGCCGGAGCACTTCATCAGGGGCGCGCCCTCGCCGGTCATCCAGTCCTTGGCGATCTGGCGCACGGCCGGCGGGTTGGGCTCGTACTGGACGAACCCTTCGTAGGCGGCCATCGACCCCACGCGCGCGAGGAGGTCGTTCCCGGTCTGCATGGCGACCTTCAGCATGTGGTTGCCGTGGTTCTCCATGCGGGCGGTGACGGGTGCGGGGGCGTGGCCCGCTAGCTGCTGTGTCATGACGGGCTCCCTCAGACCTCGTACGGCTGGACGACGATGAAGTTGCCGGGCGCTGCCCGGAACTGGAGGTTCACGCTCTCGCCGGTGTCGCCGGGGTAGGCGTTGCGGCGCATCCGCACCTGGCTGGAGACGACGACCTGGGCGGCGGCGGACCAGGCGACCACGGCGTTGCAGTCGGCGAACGTGGTGGGCGTGACGGGCAGCACCACGGGCGTGCCGTGCGTCTTGACGACGATGGTGCCGCTCCCCTGGAACTGCATCGTGAAGAGCGCGCCTCCGGGAATGCCGTGTCCCTCGATGCGACGGACCTCGTAGGTGAGGCTCTCGTCGAACGCGAGGACGTTCTCGGCGGAGACGCAGACGGCGTCGCCCTGGAGCTCGATGGGGTGCAGCATGGTCGAGTTCTCGGCGAGGAACACCTGGCCCTGGCCCGTACAGCGCATCAGCTGCATCTCCTGGCCGGTCGCGTTGCCCACGATCCGGCCGGCGAAGCCCGCGCCCTTGTAGCTGAAGTCGACCTTGCCCTGGTAGAGCACCATGCTGCCCTGACGGGCCAGCACGGGGTGCCCACCGATGCCGAGGTCGACGCGGACGAGCTTCTTGTTCTGCTGCGTCCAGCGCTGCCCTGTGGGGGTCTCCTTGAACTGCTGGAGCGCGGCGGAGACACCGGCGCCCTGGGGAGCGGCGGCCTGCGGGGCAGCACCCGGCTGCGGGGCTCCGTAGGGAGCCTGCCCGAGCGGGGGCTGCTGGCCGTAGCCCGGGGGCGGTGTCGGCTGGCCGTAACCGGGGGGCGGTGCCGGGGCCTGGGGTGCCTGGGGCTGGCCGTAGCCGGGAGGCGGCGGGGCCGACTGGCCGGGGACCTGGCCGTACGGCGGCTGCTGCTGGCCCGGCTGGCCGTAGGGCGCGGGCGCCGGCGCCGGGGGTGGCACCGGGGTGCCGCCCGGTTGGGTGTTCATGGGCGCGGCGATGGTCGGGGCGCCATGCACTCCGGGCGCCGGTGCCGGAGGCGGCGCGAAGCCCTGCGCGGCGGGCTGGGGAGCGGGCGGCGGCGCGGGAGCGGGGGCCGGAGGCGCTGCCGGTGCGGGGGCAGGAGCCTGTTCCGGAGTGCCGGGGACGCCGAACGCGGGCGCGGCGAAGCCCGGGGCCGCGCCGGCCTGCGGCTGCTGCGGGGCGGGCTCGGGCGCTTCCTCCTCGGCCACCTCGCCGCCGAAGTTCTTCAGCAGCGCGTCGAGACCACCGTCGAAGCCCTGCCCGACAGCGGCGAACCGCCAGACGTCCTTGAGGTAGAAGTCGCCCAGCATCACAGCCCGTTCGGTGGAGAACTCCGAGCCGTTGAACGAGTAGCGGGCCACCTCCTCGCCGCCCGCGACGATGCGGATGTACCCGGGGGCGATCTGCGACATCTGGCCTGCGCCGTCGATCGTCGCCGTGAAGGACAGCTTCTGGATCTGCGGCGGGATCCGGTCGAGCGTCACCCGGAAGGACTCCGTGTCGCCCGCCTGGGCGCCCAGGAGCTGAAGGGATTCCTCGGGAGACTTCGGCTGGTTGAAGAAGACGAAGTAGCGGTCGTCCGAGAGCCGTTCGTCGGCGTCGAGGCCGAAGCAGCTGATGTCGAAGCTCAGTCCGGGGCCCGAGATCTGCACGCCTACGTACAGATCCGTTCCCGCGGTGAGGTCACTGATCCTGGCCTTGTGGCCGCGTTGGAATTCCCTGGCCATGCGTAACGACCGTCCCCCATCCAGAACGTGATTGCGTCGCGCCAGGCTAACGGCAAACTCGGACACCGGACGAAGTCGGTACAGACCCGGTACAGAACCCGCGCGGGGCCGTATCGGCTGCTCGCTCGCGCAAAGCGGTCACTCACCCCGTGGGGCGTTCACCCCGCGCACCGGGCACATGCGGCAACCGCTCGGCGGCGACCACGCCTTCGAGGTAACCCCGGGCCCGCTCCGTCCGCGGATAGGCCTCCAGCAGATCCCAGAAGCGGGGTCCGTGTCCGGGGACGAGCAGATGAGCGAGTTCGTGGACGAGGACGTAGTCGACGACGTACTCGGGCATGCCCTGCAGGCGATGCGACAGGCGGATGCTGCCCTCGGACGGGGTGCAGGATCCCCAGCGCGTGTTCTGGTTGGTCACCCAGCGCACCGAAACGGGCCGGGCCCGCCCGCCGAAGTACTGGTCCGAAAGACGCCGGGCCCGCTCGGCCAGCTCGGTGTCACCGAGGGTCCGCTTGCTCTCCTGCGCGGCCAGCTTGTCGAGCATGACGGTCACCCAGCGCTGCTCCTCCGCCTCGGACATCCGGGCGGGGATGAGCACAACGGTGCGATCGCCCTCGCGGTACGCGGAGACCGTTCGGCGTCGGCGGGTGCTTCTGCGGACCTCGATCGCGCTCGCCCTCGAGCCGCTCGGCGGCTGGCTCGTCGTGCTGCGCTGTGGCTTTCCGGCGCGGTGCAGTGGGTCGGCGGGCACGCCCCGACGTTACCCGCTGCACACGGGGAAGTCCCGGCTCCGGGACGGTTCGGTGCCGATGCCCCCACCGGCCGCCGGATTTGTACGACGAATGCCCGTGCCTGTGGACAACTTTCGGCAGCCTGCGGCGGGTTTGGGCATGCTGGCTCTTGTCGGCGAAGCGATGGGCGGGTTCGGTCAGGGACCAGGGCCGGTCCTGCGGCCAGTCTCGGGCTGCTCCCACACTCGACCGGCATACGGGGACGATCTATGACATACGGGGGCCTGTCATGCATCCGATGGTGAAACCCGCGCTCAGGCGCGGCTGGCGTGACCTCAAC
Source organism: Streptomyces sp. NPDC056948 (assembly GCF_042674225.1). Lineage (NCBI taxonomy): Bacteria > Bacillati > Actinomycetota > Actinomycetes > Kitasatosporales > Streptomycetaceae > Streptomyces > Streptomyces sp. NPDC056948. Next base: position 2,850 of record NZ_JBHUQX010000200.1, on the reverse strand, counting down.
ACGGTGCAGTTCGGGATGACACCGGCGCATGCGATGACGCTCGGCCCGATGGATCTGGCGACGGGCAGTTTCCTCGACCTGCTGAACGGCACGCGGGGGCTGGAGCTGCTGCGCGAGGAGGGACGCCGTATGGATCTGCCCGACGGTCATGTCGACGGGCTGGTGCGGCGGCTCGCGCGGGCCGGGCTCCTGGACGACGCGCGGGGCGGCGGACCGGCCGCCGACGCCCTGCGCCGGAAGAAGGAGGTCCTCGACCGGCTGCGTCCCGACCTGGCCTCCCTGTCTTTGACCACCTCCGTTCCCGGCGACGCGATCGGGCGGCTGGCCGCCCGGCGGGCGCAACGCGTTCAGGTGCGGGGTGCGGGCCGGGTCGGCGCTGTCCTGGCCTCGCTGCTGGCGGGAGCCGGCGTGGGCGAGGTCGATGTACGCGACCTCGGACGCGTGGAACCGTGGGACGTCGCGCCGGGCGGGCTGCCCGCCGATGCCGTCGGCGACCGCCGCGACGAGGCGGCCCGACGTGCCGTGCGCCGGGCGGCCCCGGACCGGCCGCCGCGCCCCGCGACAGCGCAGGCGCCCCCGGAGGACGGCGACCCCGGTTTCTCGCTGGTGATCGTCGCCCCGCGCGACGATGTGGCCATGTACGCGCCGGACCCGTCCGCCGCCGAGCCGCTGATGTCCTCCGGGACACCCCATCTGTACGCCGGTGTCGTGGAGGGGACCGGCATGGTCGGCCCTCTCGTCCTGCCCGGGGAGACGGCCTGCACGGGTTGTCTGCACCACAGCCGCACCGACCGGGATCCGACCTGGCCGCGCCTGGTCGCCCAGTGGCGCTCCGGCAGGCAGCGGCAGGTGCGGCCCTGTGACCTGACTCTCGCCACGACCGTGGCCGGACTGGCGGCCGCCCACGCGCTCGCTTTCCTGGACGGCCGGGTTCCGTCGAGCGCGGGGGCACGCTGGGAGGTGTCCGTCCCCGGTCTCCACTGGCATGCTCGGCCGATCTGGGCGCATCCTGCATGCCCGTGCGCTGCGGCGGAGAGAGGAAAGGGGGAGCGCCTCTCGGAGGAAGGGCAGTCACACGAGACAATGGCGGTGCAACGGCCGTCGGAGCAGTGCCGTGAGGCAGAGGCGGAGCGGCCGGCTGGGACTTGGAGGGCGCATGTCTGATCTTCCCCGGAAGGCGGTCACCCGGACCGCCAAGCTCGCCGCACTCCCGCTCGGTATCGCCGGGCGGGCGACCTGGGGATTCGGCAAGCGGATCGTCGGCGAGTCCGCGGAGCTGGTCGGCCGCGAGCTCCAACAGCGCACGGCGGAGCAGCTTTTCAAGGTGCTCGGAGAGCTCAAGGGCGGCGCGATGAAGTTCGGCCAGGCCCTGTCCGTCTTCGAGTCGGCACTGCCCGAGGAGGTGGCCGGCCCGTACCGGGCAGCGCTGACGAAGCTCCAGGAAGCGGCACCCCCGATGCCGACGCGCACCGTGCACGCGGTGCTCGAGGAGCGGCTCGGCGAGGGCTGGCAGGAGCTGTTCCTGGAGTTCGAGGACAAGCCCGCCGCGGCGGCCTCGATCGGCCAGGTGCACCGAGGGGTGTGGCACGACGGCCGTGAGGTGGCGGTCAAGGTGCAGTATCCGGGTGCCGGCGAGGCCCTGCTGTCCGATCTGAACCAGCTGAGCCGCTTCTCCCGTCTGCTCGGTCCGCTGATCCCCGGGATGGACATCAAGCCGCTGATCGCCGAGCTGAAGGACCGCGTCTCGGAGGAGCTGGACTACGGCCTCGAGGCCCAGGCCCAGCAGGCCCACGCGGAGGAGTTCACGGACGACCCGGACGTCGTCGTACCGCAGGTGGTGCACCAGTCCGACCAGGTCCTGGTCACCGAGTGGATCGACGGCATCCCGCTGTCGGAGATCATCGCGGACGGCACCCAGGAGCAGCGGGACCGTGCCGGCCAGCTCCTGGCCCGCTTCCTGTTCTCCGGCCCCGCCCGCACCGGCCTGCTGCACGCCGATCCGCACCCGGGCAACTTCCGGCTTCTGCCCGGCGGCCCGGAGGGCGAGGACGACTGGCGCCTGGGCGTCCTGGACTTCGGCACGGTCGACCGTCTCCCGGGGGGTCTGCCGGCCACCATCGGCGAGTCCCTGCGGATGACCCTCGACGGGGAGGCCGAGGCGGTCTACGAGCTTCTGTGCGTGGAGGGGTTCGTCAAGGAGACCATAGAGCTCGATCCCGACGCGGTCCTGGACTACCTGCTGCCGATCATCGAGCCGGCCCAGGTCGAGGAGTTCACCTTCACCCGCGGCTGGATGCGCAGCCAGGCGGCCCGTGTCGCCGACCCCCGCTCCCCCGCCTACCAGCTCGGCAAGCAGCTCAACCTGCCCCCGTCGTATCTGCTGATCCACCGGGTGACCCTGAGCACGATCGGGGTGCTGTGCCAGCTGGGGGCGGTGGTGCGTCTGCGCGAGGAGTTGGAGGAGTGGCTGCCGGGGTTCGTTCCCGAGGACCCGGCGGACGGCGAGGAGTCGGCTGCCGAGGCGTGAGCCCCGGCGGGCACCACGGATGATCCGCTGCCCGCGCTTCACCACCAGTCCGAGTCCAGCCGCCCCTCGATCGACCTGAGGTTCTCCCGGGAGCAGGTCTCGCAGAAGTCCCGGCGAGCGCCGTGCTCCACGGAGCAGGTCCAGGTGAGCTGCGGGGCTTCGGCCGAGGTGCCGCAGCGGGCGCACACCAGGCGTTCGGGCTCCGCTGCGGAGCCGCCGTCGTGGTTTCCTCCGGGAGGACTCGTCACGCGCCGACGATATCGCCGTGCCCGGCGGCTTCGCGGACACAACGCACCGCGGGGGCCGGTCCGTTCCGCACGGAC
>NZ_JBHUQX010000199.1:0-16661 GCF_042674225.1 Streptomyces sp. NPDC056948 | reverse complement strand
ACGCCTACTTCACCGCCCACCTCGCACCGGACGACGAAGACCTGGCGGCGGCGCTGCGCGACAGCGACGCCGCCGGGCTTCCGCACATCAACGTCGCGGGGAACCAGGGCAAGCTCCTCCAGCTCCTCGCCCAGATCCAGGGCGCCCGCCACATCCTGGAGATCGGCACGCTCGGCGGCTACAGCACCATCTGGCTGGGCCGCGCCCTGCCCGCCGACGGACGGCTGGTCTCCCTGGAGTACGACCCCGCACACGCCGAGGTCGCCGTCCGCAACATCGCCCGCGCGGGCCTCGACAAGCTGGTCGAGGTGCGGGTCGGCCCGGCCCTGGAGTCGCTGCCCAAGCTGGCCGACGAGAACCCGCCCCCCTTCGACCTGGTCTTCATCGACGCCGACAAGGCCAACAACCCGCACTACGTCGAGTGGGCCGTGAGGCTCACCAGCACGGGCAGCCTGATCGTCCTCGACAACGTCGTCCGCGGCGGCCGCGTCACCGACGCCGGCAGCACGGCCTCGGACGTGGTGGGCACCCGCGCCGCGATCGAGCTGATCGGCAGCCATCCGAGGCTGAGCGGGACGGCGATCCAGACCGTCGGCACCAAGGGCTACGACGGGTTCGCGGTGGCGCGGGTGCTGGCGTAGGGCCTTCTCGGACGTGGGCCGCTCGGCGTGGTCAGACCTCGTGGTAGAAGCCCACGTTGACGCTGCGCGGGGCGGTGCGGTCCTGGATGATGATCTCGCCGCTGCCGCCCCGGGGGAGCGGGACGGTGCCGCCGTAGGCGATGGGCTGGGCGTACTCCCCGACCGTCAGCCGGACTTCGGAGGACGGGTCGGGCTGGGAGCCGCGCAGCCAGGTGAGCTGCCAGGTCCCCTCGGGGCCGCACAGGAACTCCAGATGGACACGGGAGACGAACAGCCAGTCGTCCGGCGTCGAGAGCCGGCACACCGACTTGTCGCGGCCCACCCGCAGCACGGCACCCGGCTCGCTGGGCGCGTCGGCCATGAGCATGCCGGCCGTGGCACCCTCCTCCGCCGGGGACACGGCGGCCATGGTGAGTTCGAGCACGTGCGCTCCTCCTGAGACGTCCTGGTGGGTCTGTCAGACCTGTGTGTCAGACCTGTGTGTCAGACCTGTGTGTCAGACAGGCCCTAAGCCCGCCGCATGATAGAACGCCCGACTGCACGCTGTCCGGCACAATGGCCTCATGACCGAGCGAAAGCCACCCGGCGTCGACTTCGAGTCCTGGGTCGACAGACAGATCCGCGACGCGGAGGCCCGCGGCGAGTTCGACCGGTTGCCGGGGGCGGGCAAGCCGCTGCCGGCCGAGGTGGACGCCGCCTACGACGAACTGTGGTGGATCAGGCGGAAGATGGCCCGCGAGGGTTTCTCCGTCCTGCCGCCTGCGCTGGCGCTGCGCAAGGAGGCCGAGGACGCGCTGTCCGCGGCCCTCGCGGCGCCCTCGGAGCGGATCGCGCGGAAGATCATCACGGAGATCAACGACAAGATCCGCGAGATGATGTTCAAGCCGCCGCCCGGCCCCCCGCTGGGCAAGAAGCCGTACGACGTCGAGGACGTCGTACGGCAGTGGCGGGAGCGCCGGGCGGATCGGTGAACAGGGATCGGTGAACGGGGATCAGTGAACGGGGCCGCTCACACGTGCAGGAGCCGCTCCGCCAGCTCGCGGTAGTCCTTCAGGGCCAGCCGGAGCTGCTCGGTGTCGGCGCTCGACACCGGCTTGCCCTCGCCGCTCTCGACGGACTGCCAGGAATGGCGCAGGGTGCGGCGACGCTGGGCCACGGCCTCGGTGAACCGGGCCGCGACCTCCTCCAGCACATGGTCGGCCTCCTCTACGGAGGCCCGGGGCCCGTCGACGAACCCGGCGACGGCGTGCTGCAACCGCAGGCCGAGCTTGTCGGACTCGTCGTGGGGGAAGAGGTGGGCTCCGGCACCGGCGGACCTGCCCTTTTCGGGACTGAGGGCGCTCGTGCCGGTGGTGCGCTCAGCGCCCTTGCCGGGTGCGTCACCGCGGTCCGTTTCGGTGCGGGCCGTGCGCGGTGTCGTGCCGTGGCCGGTGCCCAGGGCGCTCTCGCCTCGGGCGTCGGGTGCGGCGGCGGTGTTCTCGCCGGGCGGTCGGGTCACGTCGGACATTGCCTCAACTCTCCTTCGCCTGACGTCGGTTGATCGCCCACGGCATGTGCCCGCCACGGGTGTTCGCGGCCTTGCGGCCGCCGTTCAGTCCGGCACGGCGGTGTCCGTCCTCGTGACGTCCGCCCTCGTGCCGTCCGGCTCCGCCGTCGTGGCGGGCCGGCCGTACCAGTTCCTCGAACAGGGCGCGGGCCGCCACCATGGCCTCCCGCATGTCTTCCGTACCGGTGCCGCCGTCGCGGGCGTCCTCCGCGCGCAGATGTGCCGCACGGTGCACGCGCCGGTAGCCGTCGACGTGATGGGCGTGGTGCACGGACAGCGCGGCGAGCTGCTCCTCGTACTGGCCGCCGTCCGGGAAGCCCCGGGCGCCGGCGAGCTCGGCGAGCAGCCGGTCCGCCTCGGCGACCGCCTCCCGCGGCGAGTCGACGAACCGCTCCTGGGCGGCCGTCCAGCGCGCCTCGTACCGCTCGCGCTGCGCCGGCTCCAACGACCGCTCGCGCAGGTCGCCGTGGCGGTGCACACGCTCGGTGAGTTCGCGCTCGGCGGCCTTGGCGTCGCCGTCGTGGCGGGCGACGGCCCGCTCGTACTCGGGTCCGAAGCGCCGCTTCAGGTTCGGGCCGCGACGAGGCCCGCGGGCGCGCAGGGTCATGGCTGCCGCGATGATGACGACGACCGCCGCGATCACGATCAGGGCAATGATCAGGCCAGTGGACATGGTTGCCTTCCGGGTTCTCGGCCCAACCGGCCCTCCTCGCGGACCGGTTCGCCGCACCGGGTAGCCCGGAAACCCGCCCCCAAACGGCACACGGCGGTCACACATATCCGGTTGCGGGCACGGTGCGGCACTGGCCGAGAATGCGCTCATGAACTGGACCGTGGCCCCGGAACCGTACGACTCCCCCGTCGCCGCCGCTCTGTGGCGGGCGTACTACACCGAGGTCAGCGACCGCTGGTACCTGCTGCACCAGGGCCGCCGGACCGACCCGGAGGAGCTGGAGCGGGAGATCGCCGCCCAGCCGGGTGCCGACCTCGCGCCGCCGCGCGGGCGGTTGCTGGTCGCCCGGTACGGCGGTGAGCCGGCCGGCACCGCGGGCGTACGGCGGTACGACGGCACGACCGCCGAGCTCAAGCGCGTGTTCCTGCACCCGTCGATGCGCGGCAGGGGCGGCGCCCCGCTCCTGGTCCGGGCCGCCGAGGACGCCGCCCGGGCGCTCGGCGCCGCACGGCTGATCCTCGACACCCGCGGCGACCTCGTCGAGGCCCGCGCCCTCTACGCCCGTCTCGGCTACAAGGAGACCGAGCCGTACAACGACGACCGGTACGCCGAGCACTGGTTCGCCAAGTCCCTCACCTGAACCACCCGATGTACGGACCCCGTTCAGCCCGTCCGCTCGGCCCGCCGCTCCTCGGAGGACCCGTCGTCGTACGGCCGCTCGCGGCGCGACCCGCACAGTTCGCCGTTCAACTCCCGCACGAGCCGGACCAGATCGGTCGGCCGGTCGGGCCCCCACCAGTCGCCGAGCAGCTCGGCGAGGGACTCCTCGCGGGCCTGGGCCAGCCGCTCGGCGACCTCGCGCCCCTGGTCGGTCAGGACCAGGCCGAGGCCCTCGCGCACGGCGAGCCGCCGCTCCTCGACCTGGCGGGCGGCCTCGATGATCACGGTCAGCGGCACGGGCATGCTGTCGGCCAGCACGGCCGGCTCCACCTCGCCGTATCTCCGGATCCGCAGCAGCAGCCAGCTCGCCGCGGGCAGCAGGTCGTAGCCCGCCCGGTCGGTGATCTTCCGGTAGATCTCGCGCCGCCCCGCACGGGTGCCGAGCACCGACAGCGCACGGCACACCTCGTCGTACGAGGTCCGCTCGACGGGGTTGCTGGCCAGGGTCTCCGTGACGTCGGGCGCGGTGACCGAGCCGCGCAGCCGGTCCTCCTTCAGGAACCAGGCCAGCACGAAGCCGAGGAGCGCGACCGGGGCGGCGTAGAGGAAGACGTCCGTGATGGAGACGGCGTAGGCGTGCAGGGCCGGTGGGCGCAGGCCGGACGGCAGGGCGGCGATGCCGCGCGGGTCGGCCTCCAGGGCGTCCACGGAGACGCCGGGTGGTAGCCGCGCGCCCCGGAAGGCGTCGGTGAGCTGGTCGCCGAGCCGGCTCGCGAAGATCGTGCCGAAGACGGCGACGCCGAACGAGGCGCCGATCGAGCGGAAGAAGGTCGCGCCGGATGTGGCGACGCCCAGGTCCCGGTACGGGACGGCGTTCTGCACGATGAGCACGAGGACCTGCATCACCAGGCCGAGGCCCAACCCGAAGACGAGGAAGAAGCCGCTCAGCTCGACGGTGGAGCTGTTCTCGTCGAGCTGGTGGAGCAGGAGCAGCCCGAGCGTGGTGACGCCGGTGCCGGCGATCGGGAACACCTTCCAGCGGCCGGTACGGCTGACGATCTGCCCGGAGGCCGTCGAGGCCAGCAGCAGGCCCAGCACCATCGGGAGCATGTGCACTCCGGACATGGTCGGGCTGACGCCCTGCACGACCTGGAGGAAGGTCGGCAGGTAGGTCATCGCGCCGAACATGGCGAAGCCCACGACGAAACTGATCACGGCGGCGAGCGTGAAGGTGCGGACGCGGAAGAGTTTCAGCGGCAGCACGGGTTCGGCGGCGCGCCGCTCGACGGCCACGAAGACGACGGCGAGGACGACGCCCAGCACGGCGAGCCCGACGAGTTGCGCGGACCCCCATCCCCAGGTCGTCCCGCCGAGGGAGGCGACCAGCACCAGGCAGGTGGCGACGGCCGCGATGAGGAAGGTGCCGAGGTAGTCGATGACGTGCCGTTGCGACCGGCGCGGGAGGTGCAGGACGGCCGCGATCACGGCGAGCGCGACGATGCCGACGGGCAGATTGACGTAGAACACCCAACGCCAGCTCGCATGCTGTGTGAGCAGCCCGCCGAGCAGCGGCCCGAGCACACTGGTCGCGCCGAACACGGCCCCGAACAACCCCTGATAGCGCCCGCGTTCCCTGGGCGGGACGAGGTCCCCGACGACGGCCATCGACAGCACGATCAGCCCGCCCCCGCCCAGCCCCTGCAGCGCCCGGAAGGCGATGAGCTGGGTCATGTCCTGCGCCGCCCCGCACAGCGCGGAGCCGATGAGGAAGATCACAATCGCCGTCTGGAACAGCCGCTTGCGGCCGTACTGGTCGCCGAGCTTGCCCCACAGGGGGGTCGCGGCGGTGGCGGCCAGCAGGTAGGCGGTGACGACCCAGGACAGATGGTCCATGCCGCCGAGGTCGCTGACGATGGTGGGCAGTGCGGTCGACACGATGGTCTGGTCCAGTGCGGCGAGCAGCATGCCGAGGAGCAGGGCGCCGATGGAGACCAGCACGTTCCCCGGTACCTGTTCCGGGGCGAGGGTTTCCGCAGGTGAAGGTGCGGGTGACGGTGTCGTGTCGTGCACATCCCCGGCCATGAGACCTCCCGAGGGTCCTGTGACATTTTCCATCGTGACCGGTGTGACGGGGTATGGCCTGCCGAGTCCTTTTGGAAGCGTTCATTCCGGGGGCTCCTCGACCGCACTGTGGAGAAGATCTGGATAATCTCTGGAGTTCGCGAGGGGAGGGAGGAACGCGTGGAACCGCTTAATGGACACCCGTGCCCGGAGTGCGGCGCGCCCAGACAGTGGGACAAGTCCCCTTCCTGCGCCTGCACCCACCGAGCGGCCGAGGCCCTGCGCGACACCCGCACGGCCCAGGCAGCGGCAGCGGAGGACTTCGACCCGCTACGGATCCGCCCGTACGTCGAACTCGACGGCGGGGCGGGTACGTCGGGGCCCGAGGGCCCGGCTGCACAGGACGCACCGGCGACGACTCCCCGGCCCGAAGCCACCCCGCGAGGGCCTCTGACGGACCCGGCGGGGGTTCCGGGCACGGGGGCTTCGCGCACGGGGGTTCCGGGCACGGGGGCTCCGGGCACGGGGGCTCCGCGCACGGGGGCTCCGCGCACGGGGGTTCCGGGCACGGGGGTTCCGGGCACCGCGGGAGCGGCGCAGCCGCCCTCGCCGGATACCCCGCCCACGCAGGCCCCGCACATCGGAAACCCCGCGCAGGCGCCCGACGGAGCCGAGCGACACGCCCGGACGGACCCGGCGAAGGCCTCGCACACCGCGGGGGCCGCGCAACCGCCGCCGCCGGAAACCCCGACCGTCCGCCCGCTCGGCCAGGCCTCACACCCCGGAGGCCCCGCGCAGGCACCCGACGACGCCCCGCGACAGCAGCTCACGGACCCGGCGGAGGCATCGCGCACCGCAGGAGCCGCGCAACCGCCCCCGCCGAACACCCCGACCGTCCGCCCGCTCGGCCAGGCCTCACACCCCGGAGGCCCCGCGCAGGCACCCGACGACGCCCCGCGACAGCAGCTCACGGACCCTGCGGGAGCTTCGCAGCCGCCCTCCCCCGCGCAGGCGCCCGACAGGGCCCCGCGGCGGCCCCGGACGAACCCGGCGGAGGCGTCGCGCACCGCAGGAGCCGCGCAGCCGCCCACACCCGACGCCCCGACCGTGCCCCCACGTGCCGGAGCCCCCGCCCAGGCGCCCGGCGGCGCCCCGCGACAGCCGTTCACGGACGCTGCGGGAGCCTCGCAACCGGCCACGCACCCCGGGAGCGGCGCGCCGCCGCCCTCCCTCGCCGACACGACCATGCCCCTGCGCCCGGTGGATCCGGACGAGACCACCGTGCTGCCGGTCACCCCGGCCTCGGACGCGACCACCGTGCTGCCGAGCATCCCGGCCCCGGAACAGGACGCGACCACCGTGCTGCCCGCCGTCCCGGCCACCCCCGGCCCGGACGCCACCTCAGTGATCCCGACGCCCCTGGCTCCCGACGGGACCGAGCCGAGCGTCACCGATCTGCGGCTGTTCGACAGCACCAGGACGGGGGCCGTGGCGCCGGGCAGGCCGGAGCCGGCCGAGCCCGAGCCCGAGTCCGAGTCCGGCAGGCCCCGGCGGCGGCGTCGTATCGTCCTCCTCGCCGCGGCCGGGGCATGTGTCGCCGTGGTGACGGCGGCGGGGTACGCGAGCGGACTGTTCTTCTACGAGGGGCCCTCCCGGAACACCGCGCTGCCGGACGACATCCGGGCGAGCGTGCCGGACGCTCCGTCGAGCAGCGCGGCGTCCTCGTCACCGGAGGAGAGCACCTCGGCCACGCCGTCGACTCCCGCGGCACCGCCGCCGGCCCCGTCCCGCACCAGCAGCCCGTCGGCCTCCCCGTCATCGTCCGCATCGAGCGCCTCGCCGAGCCCGTCGCAGACGGCCTCCCCGTCGGCGCCCGAGACGTCCGCGTCGGCGACCAGCTCCGGGAAGAAGCCGCCGGACAACTCCCGCCAGAACGGCAACCCCAGCGTCCTGCGCCTCGGCGACCGCGGCCCGGAGGTCACCGAACTCCAGTCGCGCCTGCGCCAGTTGTTCCTCTACGACGACGACACCGACGGCACCTTCGACGACCGGCTCCAGGAGGCGGTCCGCAACTACCAGTACTCACGCGGCATCCAGGCCGACGACCTCGGCGTCTACGACCGGGACACCCGAACGAAGCTGGAGTCGGAAACCCAGGAGCCGTAGACCACCCAGGCGCCGTACGGTGACGCCGTGACTACTCAGGTGATCGTTCTCAACGGCGGCTCGAGCTCCGGCAAGTCCGGCCTCGTACGGTGCCTGCAGGACGTGCTGCCGGATCCATGGCCGGCCTTCGGCGTCGACTCGTTCGTCGAGGCGCTGCCCGCGAGGATGAAGGGCTCGGACGGCGGGATCACCTTCGCGCCCGACGGCGGCGTGAACGTGGGCGCGGATTTCCGGGCCCTGGACGCCGCCTGGACCGAGGGCATCGCCGCCATGGCCCGCTCCGGCGCCAAGGTCATCATCGACGACGTCTTCCTCGGCGGCGGGGCCTCCCAGCAGCGGTGGCAGAAGGCCCTGGCCGGACTCGCCGTGCTGTGGGTCGGCGTCAGGTGCGACAGCGCGGTCGCCGCGGCCCGGGAGATCGCCCGGGGAGACCGCGTCCGGGGCATGGCCGCGGCACAGGCGCGGCTCGTGCACGAGGGCGTGAGCTACGACCTGGAGGTGGACACGACCCACACCGAGTCCCTGGAGTGCGCCCGCACCATCGCCGCCCACATCGTCTGACCCACCGACCGGAGGGTGGGCGAGACCCGCGGGGTCGGTGAGCGCGCGGTCAGAACCAGTGCAGGCAGTGCGGGGAGCGTTCGGCGCGGAAGAGTGCGTCGGCGAGGGTGGCCGCGCCCGGGCGGTGGGCCCGGATGTGTCCGGCACGCACGAGCGTGCTCGGGGCGGTGCCGCCGAGGTAGACGGAGCCCAGGTCGCGCACGTCCAGGGACAGGTCGGGCTCCCGGTCCGTCGGGACGCAGTCGGCCTTGCCGTCCCGGACGGTCAGCAGGTAGCGGCCGTGTTCGCCGAGGAACGGGTCGTCGACGTCGAGGACGAGCTCGCCGTCCAGGAACCAGCCGCGCGCGGTCAACGCACGCGGGACGTCCAGCAGCCGCACATAGAGCCAGTCCATGGCGCCGCTCACCTCGCCGGCGCGGAAGTCCGCGAGCTGCCAGCGCAGCGGGTGCTCGGGCGGGACGTGCTTGAACACGACCTGGGAGACCAGGTCGTGCCCGAGTACGAACCGGGCCAGGGCCGTGAAGACGGCGTCGTCGGTGGTGATGGTCTCGTCGACCGTCAGGGTGCCGGACTCGATCGAGTAGCTGGCGTACCCGTCCGGAACGCCGTCGGCGTCCCGGTGGAGGGCGACGTAGCGCGGCGCCGGCGAGATCGGGGGCTGCCCCGCGCGCAAGGCCCACCAGCGGTGCGGCCGGGACAGCGCGCCGGGCTGGGCGCGGCGATACCGGTCGTAGACCTCTTCCAGGATCTCGCCGCACTCGGTCCGCCGCAGCACCTCGACCGAGCCGGCCGCCCGGGCGTCGGCCGTTCCGCGCGCCCGGGGAAGGGCGAGGGCGGCCCGGTGGCGCGGCACCTTCAGCTCCGCCGTATAGGTCGCCGGTCCGTAGCCGAACCTGCCGTAGATCGTGGCCTCGGAGGCCAGCAGCACGGAGAGGAACTCCCCGCCGGCCCGCAGCTCGGCGAGCTGATGCCGCATCATCGCGCTGAGCACGCCCTGGCGCCGGTGCGAGGGCAGGACGCCGACGGCGGTCACCCCGGGGGCCGGGACGAGGGTCTCACCGGGCAGGGTGAGCTCGAAGGAGTGCGTGGCGGCGGTGCCGACGGGCCGCCCGTCCGCCGTCAGGGCGAGCAGGCAGCGGTCCGTTTCGAGCGCCGACCACCAGAGCCCGCCGCCCTCGACCGGGGTTTCAGGGAAAAGCCCGAACGCGGCATGAAGGGTGTCGACGAAGACGTCGAGGTCCTTGTCGGTCGTAGGACGGATCTCCATCGCTGCCGCTGCCTCCTCGGGATACCGGCACCACGACTCATGGTGTCCGGCCACAGTGCAGCGTCGCCCCGCGACAAGAGCAAGCGAATTACGACCGCGTGGCCGACCGCCGCCCGGTGGGGCCAGAACGCGCCTACCCGACGTACAGGCGGATCGTCCCGTCCCCGGCCGACTCCACGCGCACCCGCGTGAGGTCCTCCACCACCACGTCCGGCTCGTGGACCGCGGCCCGGGGCCCGACGCCCACCACGGTCATCCCGGCCGCGCGACCCGCCGCGATCCCGGCTCCGGAGTCCTCGAACACCACACAGTCCGCGGGCGCCACGCCCAGCTCGGCGGCGCCCTTCAGGAAGCCCTCGGGGTCGGGCTTGCTCGCCCCGACGGACTCCGCCGTCACCCGCACCTCGGGCTGCTCAAGTCCGGCCGCGGCCATCCGGGCCGTCGAGAGCGGCACATCGGCTGAGGTCACGAGCGCGTGCGGCAGCCCGTGCAGCGAGGCGAGGAACTCCGGCGCCCCGGGGACGGCGACGACACCGTCGGTGTCCGCCGTCTCGTCGGCGAGCATCCGGGTGTTGTCGGCGTAGTTCTGCTCCATCGGCCGGCCGGGCAGCAGCAGCGCCATCGAGGCGTAACCCTGCCGCCCGTGGACGACCTTCATGACCTCGCCCCCGTCGAGCCCGTGCCGCTCGGCCCAGCGCCGCCAGACGCGTTCGACCGCGGCATCGGAGTTGACGAGGGTGCCGTCCATGTCCAGCAGGAGTGCGCGGGCGGTGAGCACGGCGGTGGCCGTCATCGGCTGCTCCAAGGCTCAGGGCGCGGTTCCAGCGCCGGAAGGGGCGGACGGCGGGTTCGCCTCGCACCCCGGAGGGACAAGGCGGCCCCGCCCGCCGGTCAGGGAAAACGGGCGAGGGCCACTTTGTTCCCCCACGGTACAAAACAATCCCCGCTTCGCGCCAGACCCCCCGGCAGACGTTCACCGACCGTTCAGCTCACCCCGGCTCGAGCCCCTCCTCGCCGAGCCCCTCCTCGCCGAGCACCGGCTCACCGAGCCCGGGCTCACCCGGTCACGGCCTCCCACAGGCTCCACACCCCGAGCGCGAGCATCACCAGCGCCGCGATCTGCGTGATCAGCCGCAGCGGCACCTTCTTCATCAGCGCCTTTCCGCCGACGATGCCGATCCCGGCCACCGCCCACAGCGCGAGCACCGCGCCCAGGCCGACGGAGAGCGGGTCGTCGTAGCGGGCGGCCAGGTTCGCCGTCATGATCTGGGTGAGATCGCCGAACTCGGCGACCAGGATGAGCATGAAGCCCGCGCCCGAGACCTTCCAGAAGGACTGGTTCTCCGGCTTGCGGACCTCCTCCTCGTCATCACCCTTCCTCAGCAGCAGCACCGCAGCCCCGCCCAGGAAGAGCACGCCCGTCAGCGCCTGGACGAGCTGCTGCGGCAGCAGCGTCAGCACACTGCCCGCCGCGACGGCGAGCACGACGTGCAGGGCGAAGGCGGCGGCGACACCGGCGAAGACGTAGGAGGCGCGGTAGCGGGTGCCGAGGACGAGGCCGGCGAGGGCGGTCTTGTCCGGCAGTTCGGCGAGGAAGACGACACCGAAGACGACGGCCGTCACGGTCAGGCTGATCAAGGGTTCCTCAATCGGTCGGGGCTGCCCCACCGAGAGTGCTGAACCTTCACGCGACACACCTCGGCACGGCAGCACACACGGCACCCGTGCCGGAAGGCACGGGCGTGCACTGCTTGCCGAAGGTCTCGCTGGCGGGTCCGTGAAGAACCGCCTCCGGGCGCCGGCTCAGGCGAGCTGAGCAGTATGTCGACGGTCCGGCGAAGAGCTACTCCCCTTCTGCGCCGTCCATGGTACGCGACACCCCTGGAGCGAAAAGTTCCGCCTTGAACCTTGTCATGTCATGAACTCGTCACTACCTTCTCACCGCACGCACATCTCCCCGCAACACGGTGCGGCGAGCATTCTCGCGCTCGCTGCCCAATACCCCCACCCCACAAGGGAGTTCGTATGCCGAAGTTCTACGCGCGTCGACGGCTCAGCATACTCGCGGGCCTCACCGGCCTCATAGCCTCGGCCGGACTGATCAACGGTCCGGCCGCCTCCGCCGCCCTCCCCACGCCCGTCAGCGCGGCCACCGCCCGCACCTACCTCGCCTCGCTCACCGTGGCCACCGAGGACCGCACCGGCTACGACCGCGACCTCTTCCCGCACTGGATCACCCAGTCCGGCGCCTGCAACACCCGTGAGGTCGTCCTCAAGCGCGACGGCTCGAACGTCCAGCAGGACTCCTCCTGCGCCGCCACCAGCGGTAGCTGGTACTCCGTCTACGACGGCGCGACCTGGTCCGCCGCCTCCGACGTCGACATCGACCACCTGATCCCGCTGGCCGAGGCCTGGGACTCCGGCGCCGACTCCTGGACGACGTCCCGCCGCCAGTCCTTCGCCAACGACCTGACCCGCCCGCAGCTCATCGCGGTCACCGACAACGTCAACCAGGCCAAGGGCGACCAGGACCCGGCCACCTGGATGCCCTCCCGGACCGCGTACCGCTGCACCTACGTCCGCGCCTGGGTCCAGGTGAAGTACTACTACGGCCTCTCGGTCGACTCCGCCGAGAAGTCCGCGCTGACGAACTATCTCGCGAGCTGCTGACACCAGGTATTTCCGGCCGGGATCTCCCCGCTGACCTCAGTCGTTCCGTACCGTACGGGGCGACGGAGAGGGGACCATCATGGCCGGACTGCGCCTCGGACCACTGCTGAGGTACACCGACGGCTCGTCCGCGACCGTTTGGGTCGAGACGAGCCGTCCGTGCTCCACCGAGGTGCGCTGCGCCGACGGCGCCGGAGGCTCGGCCCACACCTTCCAGATCGCGGGCCACCACTACGCGCTGATCCCGGTGACCGGCCTCACCGCCGGTACGACCACGACGTACGAGGTCCTCCTCGACGGCACCCGTGTGTGGCCGCTGCCCGGCTCCCCCTTCCCGCCCTCGGCGATCCACGCGCCGGGCCCGGAGGACGGCCTGCGCGTCGCCTTCGGCTCCTGCCGCTGGGCGGCACCGCCCGCGGGCGGGCACGATCCCGTCGGCCCGGACGCCCTGGACGCGCTCGCCACCCGCCTCGCGGCCGAGCCGGAGGGCGAGCGGCCCGACGTCCTGCTGCTGCTCGGCGACCAGGTGTACGCCGACGAGACCTCCGACGGCACCCAGCGCTGGCTGGCGGCCCGCCGCGATCTGAACGACCCGCCGGGCGACGGAGTCGCGGACTACGAGGAATACACGCACCTCTACTACGAGTCGTGGCTCGACCCGCGCATCCGCTGGCTGCTGTCCACCGTGCCCAGTTTCATGATCTTCGACGACCACGACGTCATCGACGACTGGAACACCTCCGCCGCCTGGCTCACCGACATGCGGGCCACCGACTGGTGGCAGGAGCGGCTGCTGAGCGGCCTGATGTCGTACTGGGTCCACCAGCACCTGGGCAACCTCTCCCTGGAGGAACTGGCGGCCGACCCGGTGTACGAAGCCGTCCGCGAGACCCCCGACGGCACCGACGTGCTGCGCGCCTTCGCCGCCCGGGCCGACGCGGACGCGGCCACGGCCCGCTGGAGCTACCGGCGCGACTTCGGGCGCGTACGCCTGCTGATGGTGGACAGCAGGGCGGCCCGCGTCCTCGCCGAGGACAGCCGCGCGATGCTCGACCCGGGCGAGGAGGCCTGGCTGCGCGAGCAGGTACGGGACACTCCCGAGGCGTACGACCACCTCCTCATCGGCACCTCGCTGCCCTGGCTGCTGCCGCATCTCGTGCATGACGCCGAGGGGTGGAACGCGGCGCTGTGCCGGGGCGAACGGGGCGAGCGCTGGGCACGGTTCGGGGAGAAGGTGCGGCGGGCCGCCGACCTGGAGCACTGGTCGGCGTTCCCCGAGTCCTTCGCCGGGCTGGCCGAGCTGATCGCCGAGGCCGGCTCGGGGCGGGACGCGCCGGCGACGGTGTGCGTGCTGTCCGGGGATGTGCACCACGCCTACATCGCCGAGCCCTCGTGGCCCGGCTCAGGGCCCGACGCCCGGGTAGTGCAGCTCGTCTGCTCCCCCGTCCACAACTCCGTCCCACTGTCGATCCGGATGGGCTTCCGCATCGGCTGGACCGCGGTGGCGCGCACCCTCGGACGCGGTCTGGCCCGGCACGGCCGGCTCCCCCGTCCGCCGGTCACCTGGCGCAAGACGGGCGGCCCCTGGTTCGGCAACCAGCTCATGACCCTGACCCTGCGCGGCCGTTCGGCCCGGCTGCGCCTGGAGCAGGCCAAGGCACGTCAGGGTGCGGGCCCCCGTCTGACGACGCTCAAGGACTCCGAACTTGCCCCATGACACACCCGTTTCCCCCCTTTGTGACCGGCGTGTCCCGCGATGTTAGTGACGCATCCCACAGCTAGCGTCAATCCTTCCCCACGAGCCTCGGTTCGCGCTCCCGGCGACGGCATGATGAGGCGGACCGTCCGCTTCCCGCCCGGCGGACCGCCGACACGCGCCCCACACGCCCGGGAGTACCACCCTTGTCTGCGTCGACCGAGGAATCCGTACCGGCCGAGACACCCGCACCGGTCTCCGTCGCCCTGGTCGGCGCCGGGCCACGGGGCACCAGCGTCCTGGAACGCCTCTGCGCCTCCGCCCCGGAGCTCCTCCCTCCCGGTGCCCGGCTGACGGTCCACGTGGTCGACCCGGACCCGCCCGGCCCCGGCCGCGTCTGGCGCACCGCCCAGTCGTCCGAACTGCTGATGAACACCGTGGCCTGCCAGGTGACCCTGTTCACCGACGACAGCGTGGACTGCTCGGGCCCGGTCCGCCCGGGGCCCAGCCTGTACGAGTGGGCGCGCGGCACGCTGGACCCGGACGAGTACCCGACCCGGGCCGACTACGGCCGCTACCTGGAGTGGGTGTTCGCCAGGGCCGTACGGGACGCGCCGCCGAACGTGCGCGTCCAGACGCACCGGGCCCGCGCGGTCCGGCTCGACGACACCCCGGGCGGCCGGCAGGCCCTCACCCTCGACGACGGCCGCACCCTGACCGGCCTGTCCGCGGTGGTCCTGGCACAGGGCCACCTGCCGGCGGCGGCGGACCCGGCGCAACAGCGCCTCGCGGCCCACGCCGCCCGGCACGGCCTGCGCCACATCCCGCCCGCCAACCCGGCCGATGTCGACCTGTCCGCCGTACCCGCGGGCGAGCCCGTCCTGCTGCGCGGTCTCGGCCTCAACTTCTTCGACCACACGGCCCTGTTGACGACCGGCCGCGGCGGCCGTTTCGTCCGGGACACCCGGGGCGGCGGCCTGCGCTATCTCCCCTCCGGCCGGGAACCACGGCTGTACGCCGGTTCGCGGCGCGGGATCCCGTACCAGGCGCGCGGCGACAACGCGAAGGGGCCGTACGGCCGGCACGTCCCGCTCGTCCTCACGCCGGAGACGATCGCGGGCTTCCGCAAGCGCGCGGACTCCGGGGAGGCGCCCGACTTCCTCGCGGAGATATGGCCGTTGGTGGCGAAGGAGGTCGAGACGGTCTACTGCTCCGCGCTGCTGAGGCGGGCCGGAACCGCCGAGCGACGGTGCTCGGAGTTCACCGATCTCTTCCTGGCGGTGCCGCACGGCGACTCCCGAGAGGCCGTGCTGCTGGACGAGTTCGGGGTGCCCGGGGCCGACCGCTGGTGCTGGGAGCGGGTGTCCCGCCCGCACGCGGGACGGGATTTCGCGCATCCCGGCGAGTGGCGCGACTGGCTGCTGTCGCATCTGCGCGAGGACGCCGCGCAGGCCGCCCTGGGCAATGTCCGGGGCCCGCTGAAAGCGGCCCTCGACGTACTGCGCGACCTGCGCAACGAACTCCGGCTGATCGTCGACCACGGGGGCCTCGCCGGCGCCTCCCGCCGGGACCACCTGGACCGCTGGTACACCCCGCTCAACGCCTTCCTGTCCATCGGCCCGCCCCGGCGCCGTATCGAGGAGCTCGCGGCCCTCATGGAGGCGGGTGTGGTGCAGGTGCTCGGGCCGCGCCTGGAGGTGACCGAGGAGGACGGAGCCTGGGCGGCGCGCTCACCCGATGTGCCGGGCTCGGTCGTCCGTGTGACAACCCTCATAGAGGCCCGCCTGCCGGAAGCCGACTTGCGGAGTACGGCCGACGGGCTGCTCGCCGAGCTGCTGCGGACGGGCCAGTGCCGCCCGCACACCGCCGACGGTTACGAGACGGGCGGATTGGACGTCACACCACGCCCGTACCACCTGATGGACCGTCAAGGTGTTGTACACGCAAGGCGGTTCGCGTTCGGAGTGCCGACGGAAGGTGTGCACTGGGTGACCGCGGCGGGGGCCCGCCCGGGTGTGGATTCGGTCACGCTTTCGGACGCGGACGCGGTCGCCAGAGCCGCTCTACGTGCGGTTGCGACCGAAAGCGACACCCAAACGGAGGTAAACCAGTGGCCAAATGTTGAACTTGCAAGCATCAATTAGGCACACCTAACGTGGGCTACTCATCGGTTCTGTCCCCCGACCGGCCTTCCCCTGGCCGGCCGCCCGAAGGAGTCCCCCACATGACCGCACGCCTCAACGGCGCCCAGCCGTACGCTCTCGGGCTGTTCCGGATCGTCATCGGCCTGCTGTTCTCCTGCCACGGCGCCGTCGCGCTCTTCGGCGTCCTCGGAGGCGTGGACGGCAAGGGCGGCACCGCGGCGACCGGCGCCTGGCCGAACTGGTACGCGGCCGTCATCGAACTCGTCGGCGGCATCCTGGTGCTGCTGGGCCTGGGCACCCGCATCGCGGCCTTCATATCCTCCGGCGCGATGGCCTACGCGTACTTCAAGGTCCACCAGCCCGAGGGCCTGTGGCCCATCGAGAACAGCGGCGAGGGCGCGGCCATGTACTGCTGGGCCATGTTCCTGCTGATCTTCACGGGCTCCGGCGCCTTCGGCGTGGACCGGCTGCTGGCGCGGCGCACCTCCGCGCAGGGCCAGCGCTCCACGGAGCAGACGCCGGTGGCCGCCTGAGCCGCCCGGACACCACGACGCAGAACGGCGCCTTCCCTTCCTC
>NZ_JBHUQX010000198.1:0-16712 GCF_042674225.1 Streptomyces sp. NPDC056948 | reverse complement strand
CGATCGTGCTGCTGGAGATCCACGGCCTGAGGGCCGAACCCCACCGGGAGCCGCTGGTGTTCCACGGCAGCCGTTTCCGGCGGCTGGCCGTCTGACGGGCTGACAGCCGACGCGAGAGCTCCCGCCCCCGTCCATGTGACGGGGGACGGGAGCTCTCGCCGTGGGGGGTCTCTCAACCGGCCGCGCGGCGGGCGGCCACTCCCCGGGTCAGTTCGGGAGCCACGGCGAACAGGTCGCCCACCACGCCGTAGTCGGCGAGGTCGAGGATCGGCGCCTCGGGGTCCTTGTTGACCGCGACGATCGTCTTGGAGGTCTGCATCCCGGCCAGGTGCTGGATGGCTCCAGAGATGCCCAGGGCGATATACAGCTGGGGCGAGACGGACTTGCCGGTCTGTCCCACCTGGAACCGGTGCGGGTAGTAGCCGGCGTCCACCGCGGCGCGTGAGGCGCCCACCGCGCCTCCCAGGGCGTCGGCCAGCTCCTCCACCACCTGGAAGCCTTCCGCTCCTCCGACCCCGCGTCCGCCGGAGACGACGACGGTCGCCTCGGTGAGTTCGGGACGGTCACCTGCGATCGCGCCGCGACGGGCGGTGATGCGTGCGCAGGCCGCAGCGGCGACCGGTGGCAGGGCGAGCTTCTTCTCCTCCGCCCGCACCGGACACGCCTCCGCCTCGAACGAGCCCGGCCGCACCGTTATCACCGGCATGCCGTGGGTGACCTGTGAGCGCACGGTGTACGACCCGCCGAAGACGACCTGGGTGACCACACCGGACGAGTCCACGTCGACCGCGTCGATCAGCAGCCCGGCGTCCAGCCGCGCGGCCAGACGCCCGGCCACCTCCCTGCCGTCGGTCGTCGCGGAGACCAGAACGGCGGCGGGGGAAGCCTCCCCGACCGCGAGTTCCAGGGCGTCGACGGACGGCGTGGCGAGGAACTCGTCCGCCTCGGCGGATTCGGCCGCGTAGACGCTCCTGGCGCCATGGCGGGCGAGGGACGCCTCCAGGCGGGCAGCGGTGCCGGGAGTTCCGACCACGACGGCCGCCGGTTCGCCCAACCTCCGTGCGGCAGTGAGGAGTTCGTACGTGGACTTGTGGACACGTTCCCCGTCGTGGTCGACGAGGACAAGGACATCGGGCATGGGTGCCTGCTTCATGGTCGGGCTTGCGGGGCGTTCAGACGAGCTTCTGGGCGATCAGGTATTCGGCGAGCTGCCGGCCGGCCGACCCGTCGTCCGTGACGCGCATGCCGGCCGCCCGCGCCGGACGCGGGACGGCCTCCACCACACGGGTGCGGGTGGTGAGGAATCCGGTGTGGTCCGCGTCGGGGAACAGGTCGTCGAGACCGACCGTCTCCACCGGCTTCTTCTTGGCGGCCATGATCCCCTTGAAGGAGGGGTACCGGGGTTCGTTGATCTTCTCGGTGACACTGACCAGCGCGGGCAGCGGTGCGTCGAGCGTGCTCTCGCCGTGCTCGGTCTCGCGCTCGGCGCGCACCCGCCCCGCGTCCACGTTCAGCTCCCGGGCGTGCGTCAGCTGCGGCAGGCCGAGCAGGTCCGCGACCATGGCGGGCACCGCGCTCGCCTGCCCGTCGGTCGTCGCGTTGCCCGCGAGCACCATGCCGACGTCCGACATCGTCCGCACGGCCGCTGCCAGCACTCGCGCGGTGGTCACCGCGTCGGCGCCCCGGAGCCTGTCGTCGCAGATGTGGATTCCACGGTCGGCGCCCATCGCCAGAACCTTGCGGATCGCGTCGAGTGCGGCGTCGGGTCCCATGGACACGACGGTGACCTCGGCTCCCACGACCTCCTTGAGCGTCAGGGCCTCCTCCGCCGCGCGCTCGTCGATCTCGTCCAGTACGAGATCGACGCTCTCGCGGTCGAGGGTGTGGTCCGCCCCGGACAGGGTGCGCTCCGCGCTGGTGTCCGGGACCTGCTTGACCAGTACGACGATGTTCATGGTCGTCCTCCTCCGGTTCCGGGTGGTCAGCGGAACGCCGGATAACCGGTGATCGCCTGACCGACGACGAGCGTGTGCATCTCGTCGGTGCCCTCGTAGGTGCGGACGGACTCGAGGTTGTTGGCGTGGCGCAGGGGCGAGTACTCCAGGGAGACGCCGTTGGCGCCGAGGACGGTGCGGCACTCCCGCGCGATGGCGATGGCTTCCCGGACGTTGTTGAGCTTGCCGACGCTGATCTGCTCGGGCCGGATGCGGTGCTGGTCCTTCAGCCGGCCCAGGTGCACGGCGAGGAGTGCGGCGCCGCCCAGGGACACGGTCATGTCGGTGAGCTTCTTCTGGGTGAGCTGGAAGGCGCTGATCGGCTTGCCGAACTGCACGCGGGAGTCGGCGTAGCCGATCGCGGCCTGCAGCGAGTCCCGGGCCGCTCCCAGGACGCCGAAGAGGATGCCGAAGCGGGCCTCGTTCAGACAGGACAGCGGTCCGCGCAGGCCCTCCGCCAGGGGCAGCCGCGCGGAGTCGGGCAGCCGGACCTGGTCGAAGTAGAGCTCGGAGGTGATCGAGGCGCGCAGCGACATCTTTTGCTTGATGTCCTGCGTGGTGAAACCGGGGGTGCCGCGGGGTACGAGGAAGCCGCGGACGCCGTCCTCGGTCTGCGCCCAGACGGTGGCCACGTCGGCGATACCGCCGTTGGTGATCCACATCTTGGAGCCGTTCAGGACCCAGTCGTCACCGTCGCGGACGGCCCGGGTGCGCATGCCGGACGGGTTGCTGCCGAAGTCGGGCTCGGTCAGGCCGAAGCAGCCGATCGCCTCACCGGCGGCCAGCCGGGGCAGCCACTCCTGCTTCTGCTCCTCCGAGCCCCACTTCCAGATGGAGAACATCGACAGCGAGCCCTGCACCGAGACGAAACTGCGGAACCCGGAGTCCGCCGCCTCCAGCTCCAGGCATGCCAGGCCGTAGCTCACCGCGTTCGTCCCGGCGCAGCCGTAGCCTTCGAGGTGCATGCCGAGCACGCCCAACTTGCCGAGTTCCTGGGCGAGTTCGCGGGCAAAGTGCGCGTTCTCGAACCACTCGCCGATGTGCGGGCGCACGCGGTCGGCGAGGAACTTGGCGACGGTGGCCTGGATCTCGCGCTCCTCGTCGGTGAGGACGGAGGCGATGTCGAGCAGGTCGAGGGGGTCCTTCAGGGGCGTGCCGCTCATGCTGGGGTTCCTTGTCATCAGGGTCGGAAAATCGAGGTGGGTCAGGTGCCGGCGCCGGCCCCCTGTGCGGCCGGGGCCGCGCTCCGCGTCACCCGGAGGCGTCGTCGGAGCGGTCGAGCGGGCCGTCGAGGATCTCCGCGGTGTGCAGGCCCAGGCCGGGCGGGGGGAGGCGGTACCGCGCGGGTGTCCCGCTCAGCGCGATGGGGTGCGCCACCTGACGGGAGGGTGTGCCCGCTGCGCCGTCGGCGTCTACGCCGGGGATGTCGACGATGCCGGGAAGGCCGAGCTTGTGGGCGAAGGCGAAGGCGTCGTCGAGGGTGTTGACCGGTCCGGCGGGCACCCCCGCCGCGAGCAGGACGGCCGTCCAGTGGTCGGCACTCGCCGCACCGAGCCGCCTGGTCAGGATGTCCCGCAGTCCGACGCGGTGGGCGACTCGGTCCGCGTTGGTGCGGAAACGGTCGTCGTGGGCGAGACGGGGTTCCCCGACGGCCTCGCACAGCGCCGCGAACTGCCGGTCGTTGCCCACCGCGAGTGCGATCGGCCGATCTGCGGTGGGGAGGGTCTCGTACGGCGCGATGCTCGGGTGCGCGTTGCCCATGCGTCCCGGGACCACACCGGCGACGGCGAACGCCGAGGCCTGGTTGACCATGGCCGACAGCAGCGAGGTGAGCAGATTCACCTCCACCAGTTGTCCCTGGCCGGTGGCGTCGCGGTGCCGGAGGGCCGCGAGGATGCCGAGGGAGGCATGCAGCCCGGTGATCACGTCGACCAGGGCCACGCCTGCCTTCGTCGGCTCCCCGTGTGCCTCCCCGGTCACGCTCATCAGACCTCCGACGGCCTGCACGAGCAGGTCGTATCCGGGGATCGACGCGCCCGCACCGCTGCCGAAGCCGCTGATGGAGCAGTAGATCAGCTCCGGGTGCTGCTCGCGGAGCTGGGCGTGTCCAAGGCCCAGCCGCTCCATCGTGCCGGGCCGGAAGTTCTCCACCAGCACGTCGGATGCGGCGATCAGGGCGCGTGCCCGTGCGCGGCCGGCTTCCTCGGTCAGGTCCAGGACGATCGACCTCTTGTTCCGGTTGACGCTCAGGAAGTAGGTCGAGATGCCGTCCTGGTCCGCCGGCGGGTGCCAGGCCCGGGTGTCGTCCCCCGTGCCGGGCCGCTCGACCTTGATCACGTCGGCGCCGAGGTCGGCGAGGAGCATGGTGGCGTACGGTCCCGCGAGCACCCTGGAGAAGTCGGCGATGCGCAGGCCGTCCAGGGCACCGCGCCCCGCTGCATGGGGGTCGTCGGCCTGTCCGTCCGGCTCCTGGTACTGCGTGCTCATGTGCTTCTCTCTCTGATCGTTCCGGCCGGCCGCGGGCGTCGCGAAGCCGGGTCCCTTCACCACCAGCGCTCCACAGAAGTCGCGCGATAGGTGAGTTCGACCAGAGGAAAGCCTTGGCCGCACGGAGCCGCGCCCCGCACGACTCGTACTCTCGCCCCGACCGCGACCACGACCGGTTCCGACCCGGTGACCTGGCAGAGCAGGTTGAAGCCCTCGGCCATCGCGACGAACCAGGTGTTGAGCGGGGCCTGGCCGATGCGGCGGACGAGGACCCCGGCACCGGTGCTGCGCTCCCGTTCGAAGGTGGTGGCTCCACAGGCACGGCAGAACGAGCGGCGGTAGGCAGGGGTGCCGCACCAGAGGCACCGCTGGAAGAAGAGGTCACGGCAGGTCGCCGGCGGGGGCGGCTCGGCCGTCGACGTCATGTCGAGGGCAGCCGCCTCGGTGTCGTCCTTGAGCTTGTTGTGTTCGCGGCTCTCTGTCCGGAGCATCGCGGCCTCCCGTACGCGGTTCGGTGACCGACAGCAGGTGATCGGAATCCGATGTCCCCATCACCTTGGCCCGGCCGCGAAGAGCAGGTCAACGACGGGTTGACGCATCTTTGTGCGCGGAAAACGCTCCGTCCGCCCAGCTCAGAAGGCCGGCCCGGCAGTAGGCTCAGCCAGGAGGCGCCGGTGTTCGGCCGGCGAACCGAAGGTCCGGTGACAGGCGTCACCGGACCTCAGGGGCCGACGTCAGCGTCGGCGAGCCCAGCCGGCGCCGACTCCGGCCACCTGCAGAGCCAGGCACATCAGACCCAGCAGCATGACGTTGGTCGAAGAGAACACATCGTTGGTGCTGAGGTCTGCCGCGTTGATCAGGAACGCCACGAAGAACAACACCGCCGCGACTATGCCGAGCATGAGACGAGCTCCTCTCCAAGGGGGTGAAGCCCGTATGCCCCGCCTCTGCCCGCAGACACCCGGGTGATACAGGCCCCGCGAGTCGCCGGGGCAGCTGATCCGAATCCGGCGATGGACCGAGCCGCACCCGTGGGGAGTCGCGTAGCCCAGGCTGATCGCCAAGTGTGGTCGGCCACTTGGGGGCACATGTGCGTATACGTATCGAGGGCGCGGGCACAGACAAGGGGCCCGGACGCCGGCGCGGGAACGGACCTGACCGCGTTGTTCGCCGACTGCATCGCCCAGGACCGGAGGGTGGGTCCGCACGCGGAGATCCAGCGGGTCCGCCGGGCAGCGGAAGACGGCGCGATGTCAGGAGATCTGGTCGACTGGCTGGACCTCGTCCTGTCCTCCGGCTTCCCGACTGCCGCCCTGGTCTACGCCCGCCAGGCCTTCCGCGCCTCCCTGCCACCTCACCAACGCCCGGCCACGCGGCTGGTCGTCGAACACCGCGGACCCCGTTTCCTCATCGAGGACGGCACCCCCGAGGACGCGGCCCGACTCGCCCGTGCGCTCGCCACCGCCACCGGTGATTCCGCACCCGAGGGTGGTACGGCGACCGACGCCGAGTCCGATGGCGGTTCCTGACCCACAGGCGAGCGCGGCCGTCCTGGTCGGGATCGACTCCTACACCCAGGATCCGACGGTGTGGGGCCTGCCCGACGACCACGTCAGCGTGCTCGGCGCGGACGCCTCCGCCGCGGACGTTCTGGGCGCGGTGCGCGGCGCCGCCAAGGGGGGAACGCACTCTGCTCGTCTACTTCGCCGGGCACGGCCTGCGGGACCGCGACGAGCGGCTTCGCCTCGCCCTGGGGACGCGGACGCCGATCACCCGCAGATCGGGAGCCTGCCCTACCTGTCCCTGCGCGAGGTGCTGCGGCGGGCCGGATACCGGGCACGGTTCCACATCTGCGTTTTGAATTGCCGCTACAGCGGACTGGCCAGCGCCACCGCCCCCAGCCGCGCCGACCTGGCGCGCGCCCACGACGAGCCACCCCTGCCGCAGGACGACGCGTCGGCGTGCGGTGGCTGCGCGGTGCCCTCGCGCGGCTCGCGGGTGTGCACGTACTGGTGCCGGCGAGGTTGTCGCCGCCTTTACCCGCGACAGCCGACGTACTCCGAGCAGTCACGTTCCGCAGCCGTCGTACGGCCGCTCGATCTCGCCCATGGTGGTACCGCGCATCTTTTCTCCCGTTCCGACGCCGGAGCGCAAGGAGAATCAGCGGCCGCACCCAGGACGATCTTGGTCGCCCTGGGTCACCCCAGGAAACTCAACCGCACCTGACGGTCGGGATGGCCCTATTGGTATCCGCCAGCCTCCGCAAGGACAACCTCCGGCTATGAGCGGATTGTTGCGCACGCACCAGGCCGATGCTGCGCCCAAAGCCCTGAAGGTGCCATCAGGTTCATGATCCGTCTCAGCCTCTGATCCACAGCCGGCCCGCCACTCCGCTTCTCCCTCTGACGATACAGAAGCAGCCCTGTCAGACCTGTCCGGCATGATGCTCCCTTCAGCTATGCGCCGAGGGGGCACCACCGATGAGAAATGATGACGTCGCGGACCTGGCGAACTTCCTCCGGGCTCGCATCGACGAGGACGATGCTGCAGCAGAGGCCGTGAGGCCCGGCACGGTTGAGGACACCGGAGGGCTGAAGGCCCGGGTTCTCGCCGACGTCGCCGCCAAGCGGGGTGTCCTGCGCTTCGTGGAGCGGATGCAGCGGGACGCAGAGCATGACGACTTCATGGTTCACGGTCCGGCCATGATCGCGCTCTCTGCGACTGCGTTCCCGCTCCGCCACCTTGTCGCAGCGTACGCCGCACACCCCGACTTCCGAACTGAGTGGGAGCCGAACGAGGAGGAAGTCAAGCCGGACCCGAGGTTCAATCGCCCCGGCAGGGCATAAGTCTTGGACTCATCGGTCGATCCGCGGCCCTGAGCGTGTCTCAAAGTCCAGGGCTACCGGACCGAACCGCGCGCCGAACCCAGGTTGCCGGGGCCCGGGTTCGGGGTGTTACGCACCGATGCGGCGGCGTACGAAGGCCGAGAGCTGATCGACGGCCACGACAAGCACCATGACCACCAGCAGATGGGTGGCCATCTCGTCGAACCTGAACAGCTTGATGGACTTGTTGACGAGGAATCCGATGCCGCCGGCGCCGACCAGGCCGAGGACCAGGGACGAGCGGACGTTGACGTCGAACCTGTAGAGCAGCAGGCCCACGAACTGGGGCACAACCGCCGGCAGCACGGCGTGCGCGGCAACCTGCAGACTTGAGGCGCC
This sequence comes from Streptomyces sp. NPDC056948, assembly GCF_042674225.1. Lineage (NCBI taxonomy): Bacteria > Bacillati > Actinomycetota > Actinomycetes > Kitasatosporales > Streptomycetaceae > Streptomyces > Streptomyces sp. NPDC056948. The sequence goes on along the minus strand of NZ_JBHUQX010000198.1, from coordinate 9,007 downwards.
ATTGGCGCGCAGGGCGTCACGGGGGCCCTGGTCGATCTCCTCCATCGCCTCGGCCCACAGCTTGCCCATCACACCAGTGTTGTGGAACACGAGAGCCAGCACACCGGCGAACGGCCCCAGGCCCACCGCGGTCACGAACACCAGGGCGAAGACGACGTCGGGCACCGCGCGCAGGAAGGACAGCACCGACCGCGCGGCCTGGTACACCCAGCGGTTCGGCGCAGTCGTCCGAGCCGCCGCGAGAGCCAGGGCCAGGGCGAACGGCACCGACAGCGTGGTGCCGAGCAGCCCGATGTACAGCGTGACCAGGGCGGCGTCGATACTCGGCTTCAGCACCTCGGACCACGACAGATCCGGTTGCAGGGCCTGGCCGATGAAGTCGGCCATTCCGCGCCATCCTTGAGCCAGTGCCGTCGGCGAGAAGTCAGTGCCCCGCCAGGCCAGGACATGGGCGACGACCAGGACGGCAGTGATCGTGAGCGTCACCGGGGACGGCCATCGCCGTCGCGGCGGGCTCGGCCGCTCGGCCGGCGTGAGGACATTCGTGCTCATCGGGACTCCTGCCGGGGGAGACGGCGATCAGGGGCGTAGAGGGCGTCCAGGTCGGCCTCGCTCACCTGGTCGGCGGGCGCGTCGAGCGTCACTCGTCCGCCCAGCAGGCCGACCACGCGGTCGGCGTGGCGGCGGGCCAGTCCGGGCTGGTGGAGTACGGCGGCGACGGCCAGGCCCTTCTCTCGGGCCAGGTTCGCCAGCAGGGCGACCACTTGTTCGGCCGCGGCCGGATCGAGGGCCGACACGGGCTCATCCGCGAGGACGATGTCGGCGCGCTGGCACAGCGCCCGCGCGATGGCCACTCGCTGCTGCTGCCCGCCGGACAGCCGTCCGACCGGCTCGGCCGCGCGGTCGGCCAGGCCGACCCGGTGCAGGCACTCCATTGCCTCATCGCGAAGCGCGGCTGGAAACAGCAGTGGGGTCAGGGAGCATCGCAACGGGAGACGGCCCAGCGCCCCGGCACAGACGTTGTCCAGCGCGGAACGGCGGCGGACCAGATGGATCTCCTGGAAGACCATGGCCGTGCGCCACCGCAGCCGTGCCCTTTCGGCGCCAGGCGGTCCGCCGATCTCACGGCCATGAATGGCGATGGAGCCGCTGTCCGGGGTCTCCAGCCCGATGATGCAGCGCAGCGCGGTGGACTTTCCCGAACCGTTGGCACCGAGCAGGCTGACGAACTCCCCTGCCCGCAGGGTCAGATCGACCGAATTCAGAACGGCCGTTCCGGAGAAGGACTTGCTCAGCCCGCGGACCACCAGCGGCGTGCCCGATGCCGTGGGCCGCTCCATGGCGGAACCCCCAGGCGAGCCGGGGACAGGCTTGGCCGCCCCCGGAACCCCCCGGACGGCTGCCGGTGAGTACGGCGCGTCGTCGGTCGGCATGGCGATCAGACGTCCTTCTCGGTCAGGTCGAGGGCGGATGCGAGCTCGAACAGCGGCTTGTAGGTCTCCTTGGTGACCGCTACCAGCGGGCCGGGCGGGTTGATGTCGAGGAAGGCGCCGACCTCGGCGACAGCGTCGGGCTCGAGGTCGAGCAGAGCCTTCTTCACCGCGTCCTGGAACTTCGGGTCGAGTCTGTCCGAGACAGTGATCGGGTCGTTCGGGATGGGGGAAGAGGTCCAGATCCGGCGGTACTCGGAGGGGTCGAAGCTGCCCTCGGCCTTCGCTGTCTCCAGCTGTTGGCTGTTGATCTCCGCTGCGTCGACCTTGCCCTTGGTGAGGGCGAGCAGCGCCTCGGGGTGACCGCCCGCGTAGTTGATCTTCACGGTGTCGACGTTCGTGGTCTTCAGCGCGTACCGGGGCAAGGCGTCACCCGAGGTCGAGCCGGGGCTGGAGAGTGCGAGCGACTTGCCCTTGAGGTCCTTGAGAGACTTGACGGGCGAGTCGGCGGGGACCCAGATCCCCCCGGTGTACGTGCTCAGCGCGCTCTTGGCGTCCGCGAAGGAGACGAGGGCCCGCGCATTGGCCTTCTGGCTGGCGAAGACGTAGCCGAGGGGGCCGAACTGGGCGATCTCGAGCTGGCCGTTGCGCATGGCGAGCACCTCGGCGGAGTAGTCCTCCACGACCTTCAGTTCCACTGGGCAGTCCAGCTTGCTCTCCAGGGCCTTGGCCAGCACCTCGTAGGCAGGCGTGAGCTTGGCCGGGTCCTCGTAGGGCTCGATGCCGAAGCGGATCTTGCCGCCCGGGCAGGAAGCGGCGGCCTTGCCGGAGTCCTTGCTGCCGGACGGGTCGGAGCTGCAGCCGGCGCCGAGCAGGGCCAGGGCCGAGACGGCCGCGAGGGCTGTCAGGGAGCGCGTTGTGCGCATGGTCGTTCTCTCTTCCGGGGGAGGCGCCGGCCTCCGGATGGAAGTCCGGCGCGGGTTCAACAGGGGCGGAACGGATGTAACGGGTTGCGGTGGGAGTGGGGCGGAGGAGGCTGCGAGGCGGGCAGCCGGGCGCCGGTCAGCGCAGCAGGTCGTCGAGGACCTCCGGGGCCAGCCCGAGCGCGGTGGTCATGCCGATGCCGGCGGTCACGGAGACCACCCGGACGCCGGGCATGGGCGAGGCGATCAGGAACGGCCGGTCGGCGGCCGCGTAGACGCCGCGCCAGCGTTCCCGGACGGTGAGCCGCTCGGCCCCCAGGAGACGCGCGGTCTCCTTGAGGACGTGCTGGTCGAGGGCCTCCGCGTTGAAGGGATCGAGCGTGGTCGCGTAGGTATGTGTGTCGCCGATGGTCAGGTCGCCGTCGGGGCGCTGGGTGAACATCAGGTTGAGCCCGAGGTCGATCAGCTCGGGGTGGTCCGCTCGCAGCCGGTCCTGGACCTTCGCCCGGGTCGGGCAGACCCCGAAGCCGTCGTACCGCAGAAGCGAGAAACCGCTGAGCACCGCGGGGTCGATGGCCTGGCCGTGCGGGTCGGCGACGCGGAGCATGTGCAGGGCGCAGCGCCGTACTCCGGCCTGCTCGGCGAGTTCCGGGAAGTGACGGTCGACGTCGTGGCCGACGGCCATCACGGTGTGTCCGGCCCGGATCCGGCCCCTGCTGGTGCCCACCAGGTCCGGTTCGATCGTGTGCGCCGTGGTCGCCCAGTGGAAGCGGACGCCCTGGAGGGCGAGCCAGTCGGCGATCGCGTGGGCCGCCTGGCGCGGGTCGACGCGGATGTCCAGCGGGAGCCAGGCGCCCCCGAGAACCCCGAGGCCGACGGGCGTCCGCCGGGCCACCCCCACCGCGTCGAGCAGCACCACCTGGTCGCCGCCCCGGGCGGCTTGGAACTCCTCGAGCACGGCGTACTCGTCCTCGGCCCGGGCAACCACCACGGCCCCGCTTTCGCGCATCCTCAGTCCGGCCTCGTCGGCCAGTCGCAGCCAGCGGCTCCGTGCCTCGAGCGCGTACCGCAGTGCGTCGCCGTCCTGCGCCGTGAAACAACCGTGCCCGAAGTTGCGCACCGATGCGCCCGTGGCCCGCTCGTCACGCTCGACGACGGCCACGGACATGCCGCGGCGCACCGCGTCCACCGCATGGGCGAGCCCCACGATGCCCGCGCCGACGACCACGAGGTCGGCGGAGCCGAGAGGCTGGTTCCACTGCTGCACACTTGTCATGACAAGTAAAGTTGCGGACGCCGAATCAGCCGTCAAGACTCAAGGGCGTGCAGTCATTCACAGTTCATCGAGAGGTCATTTTCGCAGTTCAGAGAATCTTCTTTACGGCAGACACCCTTTCCGGACCCCTCCACAACATGTATGTTCAAGTGCCATGGACGGACCTCTGCACGGGCGCATCGCATCTGACCTGCGCCGCCGGATCGCTTCTCAGGAACTGCCACTCGGGGCACCGGTACCTTCCGAATCGCAGTTGTGCGAGCAATGGAACGCCTCCCGCGGTCCGGTCCGGCAAGCGCTCGCCACACTGCGCGCGGAGGGTCTCATCGGCGGCGGCCGGGGCAAGCCGCCGGTGGTGCGCAGCCACGTGGCGCCGCAGCCTTTCGAGACCTTCTGGTCGTTCTCGCGATGGGCCGAGGAACTGGGCCGCACGCCGGGCCAGCGCACCCTCGAGGTCGCCCGCCGCCCGGCATCGCCGGAGGCGGCCGACGCCCTCGAACTCGAAGAGGGCGAACCCGTCGTCCAACTCCTCCGGCTGCGGCTCCTTGACGGCGTGCCCGCGATGATCGAAAGAACCACATTCGTCTCGCCGATCGGCCACCTGCTTTTCGACTTCGACTGCGACTCGGGGTCGATCTACGCCTACCTGAGCGGCCAGGGCGTGGACCTCAGCGTGGCCCGTCATGTGATCGACGCGGTCGCTGCGGACAGCACCGACGCCTCACTGCTGACGACCCCTCAAGGAACTCCTCTGTTGCGGGAGCGGCGGCGCACCCGTTCCCTGACGGGCGAGGCCCTCGAGTACTCCGACGATCGCTACCGCCCGGACGTCGTGTCCTTCACCATCGAGAACTCCCAGCAGTCTCACCCGGCGCTGCTGCGCAGCCCCAACTGACCCTGTAACACCGGGCCCCTGAGCATTCGGGGCCGCCACACTCCCCTGAGGACAACTCTAGTGTTCGAACTGGTCGTTCTGGATATAGCCGGCACCACCGTCGAGGAGCACGGTTGCGTGTACATCGCCCTTGAGGAGGCCGTGCGCGCCGCAGGGGCGAATCCCGGTCTCGCTGACATACAGCTCTGGATGGGCGCGGACAAACGCGAGGCCATCACCGAAATGCTGACCGATGCCTTCGGTACGGCGCCGGAGGCCGCCGTGGTCGACACCGCGTACGCCGACTTCCGGCGCCGGCTGGAGGCCGCGTACGCCGAACGCCCGCCGACGCCCCTGCCAGGCGTCGCGGAGGCGATCGCCGCGCTGCGGGCGGCGGGAGTCAAGGTGGCACTCACCACCGGATTCGACCGCGCGGTGACCGACGCGCTGCTCGGCACGATCGGCTGGGACGAGACGGTGCTCGACGCCGTCGTCTGCGTGGACGACGTCCCGGCCGGCCGCCCCTACCCGTACATGATCTTCCGCGCGATGGAGAGGACCGGCGTCAGGGACGTCAGCAAGGTACTCACCGCCGGTGACACGGCCCGCGACCTCGACTCGGGCACGAACGCCGGCGCCGGCATGGTTGTCGGGGTACTTACGGGCGGTCTGGACGCCACGGCGCTCGGCAAGGTCCGCCACACCCACCTGCTTTCCAGCGTGGCGGACATACCCGCCCTGCTGTCCATCGGCGTACCCCAGCCGGGTGGCCGCTGACGGTGGGACTCCGTTGGCCGGGCTGCCGTGGTCGCGCACAGCGCCCAGCTCGAAATACCGGTGCTCGGAGCAGCCCACGCCGCACCACCCACACTCAAACAATTGCGATCACATATTCCCACTTTCAACGGCATTCTGGTGCCGCATGAACCCATCACCCCCACCTATTCCAACAGCATCAAACATGCCCTAACTTGAACGCACATCAGCAGCGCGGTCAGGTCGGACCGCGCGCGAGAAGGTCAGAGGAGACGCACTGTGCACTGCTCACCTCTTCGCAAGAGCCGGCTGAGATCACCAGGAGGGTTATGCGTTCTGGCCTTCACGGCCATGAGCCTGTCCCTCCCCGCCGCCCCATCCGCTTCCGCTGCCGAGACCTCCCCCGCATCGCACGCTCAGGGTGTCTCGCCCGGGCAGGACGGACTCGCGCTGACCCCGCCGATGGGTTTCAACAACTGGAACGCCACCCACTGCGGTCCGGAGTTCAACGAACAGCTGATCAAGAACACGGCCGACCTCTTCGTCTCCAAGGGACTGAAGGACGCCGGATACGAGTACATCAACCTCGACGACTGCTGGGCACAGCCCCGGCGTGACCAGAACGGAAAGCTCGTCCCGGTACCCGAGCGCTTCCCGAACGGCCTGAAGGCCCTCGCCGACTACATCCATTCCAAGGGCCTGAAGATCGGCATCTACACCAGCGCGGGCACCAAGACCTGCGACCGTGCGCGCGGCTTCCCCGGCGCCCTGGGCCACGAGAAGTCCGACGCCACGCAGTTCGCCGAGTGGGGCATCGACTACCTCAAGTACGACAACTGCAACAACAACGGCATCGACGCCAAGAAGCGCTACCAGGACATGGGCAACGCCCTGAAGGAGGCATCCGAGGCCACCGGCCACTCGATCGTCTACAGCGTCTGCGAATGGGGGGAGAACAAGCCCTGGGAGTGGGCCAAGGGCGTCGGCGGCCACCTCTGGCGCACGACCTACGACATCCTGGACAACTGGGATGCCATGCTCCGCAACGCCAAGCAGACCCTGCCGCTGGCGGAGTACGCGGGTCCCGGCCGGTGGAACGACCCCGACATGCTGGAGGTCGGCAACGGGGGGATGACGGACACGGAGTACCGCACCCATTTCTCCCTCTGGTCGATCATGGCCGCACCGCTGCTCATCGGCACCGATCTGCGCAAGGTCACTCCCGCGACCTATGAGATCCTCGGCAACCGTGAGGTGATCGCCGTCGACCAGGACCCGCTGGGCGTCCAAGGCTCGGTGGTCTCCTCCGAGGGCGGTCGCTGGGTCATCTCCAAGAAGATGCAGGACGGCAGCCGCGCCGTCGCCCTGTTCAACGAGAGCGACCGGCCTCAGCGCATCTCCACCTCCGCGGCCGAGGCCGGGCTCGGCCAGGCCCAGGGGTACACGCTGCGCGACCTGTGGAAGCACCGCACCTACCAGTCCGGCGGAACCGTCGCGGCCACCGTGCCCGCGCACGGCACCGTGCTCTACCGCGTCTCCGCCGACCGGAATTGGAAGTCGTTCCCGCCCGCGGCCGACCTCGTCCTCGACGGCACCACGATTGCCGAGCCGGGCGTCCCGGCCAGGTTGAACAGTGTCTTCACCAACCTCGGCCGCGGCCAGGCCCGTTCGGTGTCGGTCGACGTCGACGCCCCGGAGGGCTGGCGCGTCACGCCCACCTCGAAGCCGTACGTCAGGCAGGTGCATCCGGGCCAGTCGCTGACCACGGGCTGGCAGCTCACCCCGCCCGTCGACGCGAAGCCCGGCGTGTACACGGCGAACGTGCGCGCCGACTACCACGCGCCCGGGCGCGTCAAGGGCGTCCAGGACTCGTCCCTGGAGGTCCACGTGGCCAAGGCGCCACCGACCGGCGGCAGCCACGCGAGCGACCTGGACTGGGTCAGCGCGCAGAACGGCTACGGGCCGGTGGAGAAGGACAAGAGCAACGGGAACCAACCACACGGCGACGGCCGTACGCTGACCATCGGCGGCGTCACCTACGCCAAGGGCCTCGGCGTCCACGCCGCGAGCGCGGTCACCTACTACACGGGCGGCCGGTGCTCCGAATTCACGGCGCAGGTCGGCTTGGACGACGAGACCGGCCAGGCGGGCAGCGTCACCTTCGAGATCTGGGCCGCCGGCAGGAAGGTGGCCTCGACAGGAACAGTGCCGGCCACGGACCCCGCCCGGACGCTCTCCGCCGCGATCGACGGCGCCCACAGCGTCCGCCTCGTGGTGACCGACGCCGGTGACGGCATCCGCTCCGACCACGCCGACTGGGGAAACCCCATCTTCCACTGCTGAGGCGCCCCCGTGACCGGGCTCCTTCCCGCCGCCGCAGCACTCCCGGTCAGCGTCGGGAAGGCCCTTCTTCAACACCCGGGTCAGACGCGCCGGTCGCATGAGCCATCTGTTGTTCACGGCTTGGTCGACTCACCCACACACCGCACCCATAAGTTCTCACCAGACCCTCTTCCAACTGAGGAGTACCGTGAGCGCCTCTGCTCTGAGCACTCTCACCGCCGCGCTGCTGATGGTCACGGGCGCGTCCGCCGCCCCACAACCGGTCCCCGTCTCCGCTCGCGTGGAGACACCCGTCGTGTACGACGACGAGGCGGGCGGCAACGCCGACGCCGACGACCCGGCCGTCTGGGTCGACCCCCGCGATCCCGACCGCAGCCTCGTGATCAGCACTCTCAAGGAGGCCGGTCTCGATGTCTACGGACTCGGCGGTCGGCGCCTGCAGCACATCGCCGCGCCCGCGGCGCCCGGCGAGGACGCCGCCCCGGGCCGCTTCAACAACGTCGACGTGGTCTACGGCTTCCCACTGGCCGGCAAGAAGACCGACCTGGCCCTGGTCAGCGACCGTGGCCGGGACCGGGTGCGGGCCTACGCGATCGAGCCGGCCGCCGTCGCCGCGGGAACGCCCCCGCTGAAGGACGTGACGGCGGCGAACATCGCGCCGGTCTTCGCCACGAGCGAGGCCGAGGTCGACGACCAGCGCACCGCCTACGGACTGGCCGCCTTCAGCGACGACGACCACGCGTACGCGGTGGTGTCCCGCCGTTCGGAGACCCGGGTACGGCTGCTGCAACTGGAGGACCGCGACGGGCGCGTCGGCTACAAGACCGAGGACACGCTCGACCTTCCGCGTTCCTTCACCCTGCCCGACGGCGGGAACTGGACGCCGTGCGCCGACCCCGGAGACCACGCCCAGGTCGAGGGCATGGTCGTCGACCAGGAGGAACAGGTGCTGTACGCGGCCCAGGAGGACGTCGGGCTGTGGCGGATCGGCCTCGACGACGAGGAGTTCGAGAGGCCGAAGCTGATCGACCGGGTGCGGGAGTACGGCACGCCATGGACCTATGACACGGAGAAGGAGGAGTGCGTCCTCGACACCGCGAACGACCCGGGCTTCGGCGGTGACCACCTGAGCGCCGACGCCGAGGGCGCCACGATCTACCACGCCGACGACGGCAAGGGCTATCTGCTCGCCTCCAGCCAGGGCGACAACACCTTCGCCGTGTACGAGCGCCAGGGCCGCAACGCCTACCTCGGCTCCTTCGCCGTCACCGACGGCGCCGCCACCGACGGGGTGCAGCAATCCGACGGGGCCACCGTGGTCAACGTGCCGCTGGGCCGGGCCTTCCCCCAGGGCCTGCTCGTGACCCATGACGGCGAGGCCACGCCCGCGGACAGGGACCGGGAG
>NZ_JBHUQX010000197.1:0-16779 GCF_042674225.1 Streptomyces sp. NPDC056948 | reverse complement strand
GACGGGTCAGCCGCCCCCGGACACCCGTGGGACGGAGGCTGTCAGTAGCACTCCATGCCCTTGTCCGTGCCGAGCTTCATCGACAGGCCGCTCAGCTTGAACGTGCCGGCCGTGGTCGCCCACGCCGTCTGCTTGACGCCGTAGAGGTCGGCCGACTCGGCCTGCTGGGCGAAGCCGCCCGGCAGCGTGGTCTTCGTGTCCTTGACCGCAGGACCACGGGTCTTGTCCTTGACCGCGACACCGATGTCGATGTTCTTGAACTCAGCATCGGCGTCGAGCTGGGCGACGTCGATGTAGAGGTTCTCCGCCGTGACCGGCTTCTTGGCGTCGTTCCCCGCCTCAAGACGGAGGTAGACCGTCTTGCCTATGAGGGGGATCGGCGTCGCGACCGACTGGCACATCTTGCTGATCGTCGCGTCGTCGAACGACGAGATCGCGACGGGAACCTGCGTCTTCTTGTCACCGTCGGTCGAGGTGTAGACGCTGTCGATTCCGCCGTACTGCGCGAAACCCTCACCGTGCAGGTGACTGGCCGACACCTTGAACTGCTGGCCGGAGACGCTGAACGACGCGGCCAGCGCACCCTGTGCGAGACCGACACCCACACATGCCGCAGCGGCGACGCTGGGCACCATGACCACAGCGAACCGCTTCCATCTGGTCCCGCCACGCACCTGGGACTCCATATTTCCTCCTTCTCGGACGTACATCTCCTGCCCTGGCTCGCCCCGAATGGCGGCTCAGCCGGGCAGGGATGGGAGAAGTGCTACGTCCTCGGGAAGGAGAGCGCCTGCACTCGGCGGCGCAACTCGCGCCCGAATCACCGGCGATCACCCCCGAGCGACAACCACTGGTCGCGCCTGACACGCATCACGCACAACCCTGCTGGACAGGCTTCGCCGGGTGGGCGAAGACCCCCCTGTCCAAGAGCCGGCGCCACTGCCGCCGGCTCTGCTCGGTGGGGACCCAGGACGTCCCGCGACCCAACCGGCTGCCGGGGTACGGGAATGGACCGAGCGTGGCCGATCGTGGTGCATTCTCGCCGCCCGCACAAGGGGGTTCGTTACTGGCTAGTAACGGCCGTATAACCGAACAACGACCCATCGGTCTCGGCCGACGACACAGGGTGGTCCCGACCGGCGGTACAAAGCTGTTGATCGATGGACAGAAACCGACAGATCAACGCCCGCGACTTACTCGCAGTAACAGCGGCCGCGATTACCAAGTTTTGGTAAAGCGCGGCCGCAGTGACGCTCTGTGGGCAAATCTTTCACGTGGGCACCACAAGCCCGCGTGTTTAACGACTGGTCAGAACAGGGCGCGTGCCAGGGCCCTGCGTGCCGCGATCACCCGCGGATCCTCGGGTCCGACCACCTCGAAGAGCTCCAGCAGTCGCATCCGCAGGGTGTCCCGGTCGTCACCCACCGTGCGCGACACGGTCTCGATCAGACGGCCGAAAGCGTCCTCGACATGGCCGCCCACCAGATCCAGGTCGGCGGCGGCGATCTGCGCCTGCACATCGGCCGGCTTGTCTGCCGCGTCCTTGCGCACCTGCTGCGGGTCGACGCCCTGCACCCGCTGGAGCAACTCGGCCTGGGCGAGACCCAGTTTGGCCTCCTCGTTGCCCGGGTCCTCGTTCAGTACGTTCTTGTACGCCTGGACGGCACCGCTCAGATCGCCCGAGTCCAGCGCCTGTACGGCGGCCTCGAGGAGCGCGTCGTACGGACCGGCGGGGCGCTCGGGAGCCGCCGGGGCGCCGCCGGCATCGGCGTCGGGGTCGACGGTGAGGCCGGTCAGGCCGAAGCGCTGCTCGGCGACCTGCACAAGCTGGTCCAGGGTTCCCCGGATCTGCTCCTCGCCCGCGGCCCCCTGGAAGAGCGGCAGCGCCTGCCCCGCGACGACCGCGAACACCGCGGGGATCCCCTGGATGCCGAACTGCTGCATCAGCATCTGGTTGGCATCGACGTCGATCTTGGCGAGCAGGAAACGGCCGTTGTACTCGACGGCCAGCCGCTCCAGGACCGGGCTCAGCTGCTTGCAGGGCTGACACCACTCGGCCCAGAAGTCGATGACGACGGGGACTTCGGCGGACCGCTGCAGGACTTCGGTCTCGAACCCCGCCTCATCGACGTCGATGACGAGGTCGGCCGGGGAGATCGCCCCCGCGCCGCCCTCCCGGGCGGCTTGGGCGCGTGCCTGCTCCGCCTTCGTCTTGGCCTCCTGGGCCGCCTTCACCGCGGCGAGGTCGACGACTCCGCTCATGGACATGTTCCGTGGCTGCATGCGTCTATCCTCCCCCGTACTGCGCGCGCGTGTGAAAAACGGTGTGAAAGCCGGGCTGGTCGGGTCCCGTTCGGCGCCGGGTCCCCACCCCACGCCGTGTCGCCGAAGCCCGTGTACGTCCTTCACGGGCTTTCGCTACGAGACGTAGCGTAATGCCACGCCGGACCGGCGGACCACCACCCCCCGGTGATCTCCCTCACGGCCTCACAGGAACCGCCCGTTATGGTCATGGCATGCAGAGTCGCAGCCCAGCCAGCCGCACGGGGCGCCCGCGCAGCGCCGCGGCGGACGCCGCGATCCTGGCCGCGACGCGTGAGGCTCTCGTGGAGCTGGGCTGGTCCAAGCTCACCCTGGGAGACGTCGCAACCCGAGCCGGGGTTGCCAAAACGACCCTCTATCGCCGCTGGGCGGGCAAGAACGAGCTGGTCGTCGACGCGGTGGCGGAGCTCTTCGACGAGCTGGAGCTGCCGGACAGCGGCTCACTGGCCGCGGACATCGAGGGCGTCGTCCTCCAGTTCGCCACGATCCTGGCCCGCCCGGAGGCGAAGAGCGGCCTGATGGCGGTGGTCTCGGAGGCCACCCGCGACGACGCGCTGCGCGAACGCATCCGCGCGTCGGTGGTCGAGCGCCAGAAACGCCTGGTCGTGGAGGGCCGCTCCCGGGCCCAGGCGAGAGGCGAACTGCCCCCCGAGCCGGACCCGGAGTCGGCGGCCCGCACGGCAGACCTGATCTTCGACATGGTCGCGGGAGCGGTGGTCCACCGCACCCTGGTCAGCGCGGAACCGGCGGACGAGGAATGGGTCCGCGGCTTCACACGGGTACTGCTCCAGGGACTGGCCTAGCCGGCTCCTCAGAACCCGGCAGGCTCCGTGTACACCCCCCACTCGTCCCGCAGCACCCCGCAGATCTCTCCCAGCGTCGCCTCGGCCCGCACAGCCTCCAGCATCGGCTCGATCATGTTGGCGCCACCGCGCGCGGCGACCAGCATCGCGTCGAGCGCGGCCCGCACGCGCGCGTCATCGCGCCCGGCCTTCCGCCCGCCGAGCACCCGCACCTGCTCCCGCTCCACCTCATGACTGACCCGCAGGATCTCCAGATCCCCGGTCACGGACCCGTGGTGGGCGTTGACCCCGACAACCCGCTTGTCCCCCTTCTCCAACGCCCGCTGGTACTGGAACGCCGACTCGGCGATCTCCCCGGTGAACCACCCGTCCTCGATCCCGCGCAGGATCCCGGAGGTGATCGGCCCGATCGGGTGCTGCCCGTCGGGGTGGGCCCGCAGCCCGCGCTCCCTTATCTGCTCGAAGATCTTCTCCGCGTCGGCCTCGATCCGGTCGGTGAGCTGCTCGATGTACCAGGAACCGCCCAGCGGATCGGCCACGTTGGCGACCCCGGTCTCCTCCATCAGCACCTGCTGCGTCCGCAGCGCGATCTCCGCCGCCTGCTCGCTGGGCAGCGCGAGCGTCTCGTCGAGGGCGTTGGTGTGCAGCGAGTTGGTCCCGCCCAGCACGGCCGCCAGCGCCTCCACGGCGGTCCGTACGACGTTGTTGTACGGCTGCTGCGCGGTGAGGGAGACCCCGGCCGTCTGGGTGTGGAAGCGCAGCCACTGCGCCTTCTCGCTCCGCGCCCCGTACACGTCCCGCATCCACCGCGCCCAGATCCGGCGCGCCGCACGGAACTTGGCGATCTCCTCGAAGAAGTCGACGTGCGCGTCGAAGAAGAAGGAGAGCCCGGGGGCGAAGACCTCGACGTCCAGCCCGCGCGACAGCCCCAGTTCCACGTACCCGAAGCCGTCCGCCAGCGTGTACGCCAGCTCCTGCGCGGCCGTCGCCCCGGCCTCGCGGATGTGGTACCCGGAGACGGACAGCGGCTTGTACGCGGGGATGCCGGCCGCGCAGTGCTCCATCAGGTCGCCGATGAGCCGCAGGTGCGGCTCGGGCTGGAAGAGCCACTCCTTCTGGGCGATGTACTCCTTGAAGATGTCCGTCTGGAGCGTGCCGTTCAGGACGGCCGGGTCGACGCCCTGGCGTTCCGCCGCCACCAGGTACATGCAGAAGACCGGCACGGCCGGCCCGCTGATGGTCATGGACGTCGTCACGTCGCCCAGCGGGATGTCCTTGAACAGGACCTCCATGTCGGCGGCCGAGTCGATGGCGACCCCGCAGTGCCCGACCTCGCCCAGTGAGCGCGGGTCGTCGGAGTCGCGGCCCATGAGCGTCGGCATGTCGAAGGCGACCGAGAGCCCGCCCCCGCCGTTGCGGAGGATCATCTTGTAGCGCTCGTTGGTCTGCTCGGCGTTGCCGAACCCCGCGAACTGGCGGATGGTCCAGGTACGCCCCCGGTAGCCGGTCGCGTACAGGCCGCGGGTGAAGGGGTACTCCCCGGGCCACCCGATCCGCTCGAACCCCTCGTACCTGTCTCCGGGCCGCGGCCCGTACACCGGTTCCACGGCGTCGCCGGAGAGCGTGGTGAAATCGGCCTCGCGCTTGCGCGCGGCGTCGTACCGGGCCTGCCAGCGACGGCGGCCTTCCTCTATGGCGTCAGCGTCCATACCTTCGAATTTACTAGGACGTCCAAGTAAATGTCGATGGCAGACCGCCGCACGTTCGTCCGTACGGCGGTGGGGTCGCGCCGGCTACGCCTTGACGGGCGCGGGCGAGTCCTCCGCGAGCCTGGCCTCGAGCTCGTGGCTGATCTTGCGCTCCACGAAGAACGCGGCCGTCGGGACGGTCCCGGCGAGCAGCACCCACACCTGCTTGCCGACCGGCCACTTCGCCTTGGAGCCCAGGTCGAAGGCGAAGACCAGGTACAGGACGTACAGCCAGCCGTGCGCGATGCTGACGACGCGCGTGAAGTCGGCCGCGCCGTTCAGGTCGAGCACATACTTGCCGATCATGCCCAGGGTCAGCAGGACCAGCAGCACGCCGGTGACATAGGCCATCACGCGGTAGCGGGTCAGCACGCTCTTTTTCATGCCGTCGAGCGTAACGACCCGTTCCGGGGGATCTTGCCCCGGGTCACTGCTCCTCGAAGTCTCCCGCCGCGATCCGCAGCGGCCGCAGCGTCGCGAAGATCTCCCCGCACTCCTCGGCGTCGTACGCCCCGAGCCCGAAGTCCATCGCCATCAGGTCGCGGGTGGCCGCCTCGACCACTTCGCGGCCCTTCTCGGTGATGCTGGCGAGGGTGCCGCGCCCGTCGTTGGGGTTGGGCCGCTTGTCGACGAGACCCGACTTCACCAGCCGGTCCACGGTGTTCGTCACGGACGTGGGGTGCACCATGAGCCGCTCGCCGATCTTGGACATCGGCAGCTCGCCGGACTTGGAGAAGGTGAGCAGCACCAGGGCCTCGTAGCGCGCGAACGTCAGCCCGTACGGCTTGACCACCGCGTCGACCTCGGCGAGGAGGATCTGCTGGGCGCGCATGATCGAGGTGATCGCGGCCATGGACGGCACGTTTCCCCAGCGCTGCTTCCAGCGTTCGTCGGCGCGCGCGATCGGATCGAAGGAGAGACTGAGCGGCTTCGGCACGAACCCGACCTTACCGGCCGGTCACATGGTGGTCAGCCCCGTCTCGCCCTTCGGTCCGCCCGCCTTCCGGCTGCGCCATCCGGGGGCAGGGCAAGGTCATGTCCTTTAGATGGCGATTCATACGAGTATGTAACTATTGGCATCCGATTCATCACCGAACGTCACCTTCCTCACAGGGAGCGGCATGAGACGGCTGAACCACGCCCTCGCGACCCTCGCGGTACTCGGTCTCGCTGCGGGCTGCTCGTCCGCTCACGGCCGCACCGACACGGCGTCCGACACCGGCGACGACACCACGAAGGCCGGCTACGCGGCCGGCTCTCCCTTCTGGGTCGACCCCGAGAGCCCCGCGGCCCAGCAGGCACAGCTCTGGCAGCAGCAGGACCGGGAGGAGGACGCCGAGCTGATCCGGCGGATCTCCGACCGGCCCGCCGCGCTGTGGCCGCCCGGCGAGACCGATCCGGCACCGACGGTGCGGGCGGCCGCCTCGGCCGCGAGCGAGGAGGGGAAGACGGCGGTCTTCGTCGCGTACAACATCCCGCACCGGGACTGCGGCCAGCACTCGGCGGGCGGGTCGGAGGACGCTGACGCCTACCGGGAGTGGATCGGGCAGTTCGCCGACGCCCTCGGCGAGGCAGAGGCCCTCGTCGTCCTGGAACCCGACGCGGTCGCGCACATCGTGGACGGCTGCACGCCCGGCGAGTACCACGCCGAGCGCGAACAACTGCTCAGCGAGGCGATCACCCGGCTGAAACAGCAGCCGAACACCAAGGTCTACCTGGACGCGGGCAACGCCGACTGGATCCGGGAGCCGGACAAGCTGGTGGAGCCGCTGCAGCGGGCCGGGATCGAACAGGCCGACGGCTTCGCGCTCAACGTCTCCAACTTCCAGACCGACGACGAGACCACGGAGTACGGCATCCGGCTCGCCGAGGCCCTCGACGGCAAGCACTTCGTCGTCGACACCAGCCGCAACGGCAACGGCCCCCTGCCCGGCGTCTGGTGCAACCCGCCGGGCCGGGCGCTCGGCACCCCGCCCACGACCCAGACCGGCGAACGGACCCTGGACGCCTATCTGTGGATCAAGCGGCCCGGCGAGTCGGACGGAGACTGCGAGGGCGGCCCGGACGCCGGACGCTGGTGGCCGGAGTACGCCCTGGAGCTGGCGCGCAACGCGGAGGACTGATCCGGCCCCTCCCCCCTCGCTCACTCCACGTGGATCCACTTGGCCCGCGAGGGCGTGCCCTGGCCGTCCGTCACGAACAGCATGTACCAGCCGGGCGGGACCAGGGCCGGGTCACGGGGTACCTCGAACGTCACCGCGCCGCCCTTCCTGGTGATGTCCAGCTCGATGGAGCGCTGCTCGACGTCGGTCGTGTGGGTGACCGCGCTGGGCCGCATCAGCCGTGCCTCGGCCACGCGCTCCGGGTGGTCCGTACGGAACGTGATGCTGCGGTCCTTGTCCAGCCTCGTAGGCCCGCCCTTCAGTACGGGGCGGTTCCGGGGGTTCTTGTGCAGCGTGGGCGGAGTGAAGACCTCCATGCGCTGCTCGAAGTGGCCCAGCTTGGTGTTCTGCTGGTTGTCGAAGAGCGGGTCGGAGCCGAAGGTGGCGATCCTGCCGTCGGGCAGCAGCAGCGCCTCGGAGTGGTAGTTGCGGCCCACCCTCGGCGCGGCGGCCTCCCGGAAGGCGTTGCTCTTCGGGTCGTAGAACTGCGCCTTGAGGATGTTGCTGGCGCTGCGGCCGCGGTAGTCCCTGGAGCCGTTGGACGTGAACACCGTGTCGTCCGGCATGATCACGCTGTTCAGGTAGCGCGTGCCCTGCGGCAGGTCGGGGCCGTCCCGGAAGGCCGGGTTGTCCTTGTTCAGGTCCACGACGGCCGTGCGCGGGGTCGCCTTGCTCGACTCGCCTACGCCGCCCCCGCCCAGGATCATCACCTTCTGGTCCTGCGCCGGGGGCAGCAGCAGGGAGGCCGAGGTCTCGGTCTGGTCGAGGTCCGTCAGCCCCGGCACCTTGCGGAAGGTGTTCTTCTCCAGGTCCCACAGGCCCGGCACCCGGCCCCGGTCGGCGGGCCCGTAACCGGCGTTGGAGGCCGGGTAGAACAGCTTGCCGCCCTTGGTGAGGAACAGGGCGGGGTACGTCGGGAAGTACCGCTTGGGTCCCGGCGACCACTTCTTGGTCTCCGGGTCGTAGATCTCGTTGTCGCCCGGGTCGATCATGCCGACGTCGTCCAGGCCGGACACCGCCAGGACCCGGCCGTCGTCGAGGCCGACGAGCGTCGGGTACCAGCGGGCCTTGTCCATCGGGTCGACGGGGATGTACTTCTCGGCCTTCGGGTCGAACTCGTAGGCGCCGCGGATGCCCTGGAAGTCCTGCTTGTCGAGGGTGATCTTCTCCGACAGGCCGTACGCGTTGTCGCCGGCCTTGCCCGTCAGCCCGACGATGGCGTACTGCGCCTGCTTCTGGGTGGCCGACAGAGGGCCCTTGTCCACGGCCTCCACCCAGACGCGGGCCTCGCTGGCGGTGACCTTGGTCTTCCAGGGCTGCATCACACCGCGGTTGTTGTACGTGATCTTCTGGCTGCGCTTGGCCTTCGGGACGGTGACGTCGAACTTGGTGGCGTACTCGAAGCCGGCCGGTGAGCGGAAGCGGGTGCCCTTCTTCAGGAACACCGCCTTGTCGGGACTCTCGTTCTTCACGCGCATGCCGCCGCCGGCCCGGGTCACCTCGGCGCCCAGGCGTTCGTAGCGGGCGGTGCCTCCGGCCACCAGCAGGCGGCCGTCGGGGAGCTGGGCGTGGCCGGCGCAGAAGAAGTCCTCCGGGGTGGGGATCTTCTTGTAGGTGTTCTTCTCCGGGTCCCACAGGATGGTGTCGAACTCGCCCGCGTCGAACTTGCGCTGCTCGTTGCCCGACCCGGCGACGATCAGCACCTTGCCCGTGTGCAGCAGGGCGGCGTGGATGGCGTTGGTGCGGTACTCCTCCGGGATGTCGAGCTGGGTCCAGGAGCCGTACTTCGCCATGTACTCGGGCTGGGCGATCTTGTACTCGTGGTACTGCGTGGAGACGAAGTCCAGCGCGGCCGGGGCGTTGAGGCCCGCCAGGACCGCGATGCCGCCGATACCCAGGACGGTTTTCTTGGTCTTCTGCGAGAGCTGGTAGGCCATGGCCTAGCTGCCTCCTGTCGTGGTGCCGGAGACCGGGGCCGCGGGGGACGCGGTGGCGAGGGCGGGGGCCGGGGCGGGCTCGTTGCCTTCGGGCGCGCGTGGGTGCGGGTGCGGGGGTGCCAGGTCGTGTGCCTGTTCCTGTGCCGGTGCTTGCGCGTCGGCGTGGGTGAGCTGCCGGCGCCGCTCCCGGTGGTCCTTCCAGGCCGTGGCGGCCCACACCGCGGCCGGTGCCAGGGAGATGGCCATGCCGAGCACGGCCCAGGTGCGCATCGCGGCATGCGTGTGGTCCAGGGCCACCGAGGCGGCCAGGGACGTGGCCAGCAGGGCCGCCCAGAAGAGGTGGATGCGGAAGGTGGCCAGTTGGTCGGGGGAGGCGTCGTTGCCCTTGGGCGTGACGACGAACCGGCTGGGGCGGCGCATGACCGCCTCAGTGAGGGACTTGAGGTAGATCGGCGCGGACAGGGCCGACATCCCCATGCCGGCCAGGCCGCCCGAGCCCTCCGGTTCGTGGGGTGAGACGTTGTGCCGGCGGTTCCACAGGTACAGCCCGATCTGGCAGGCGGCGGCGTCGCTGTAGAGCATCATCCAGACCGACACGGCGACCTCGGTGCCGGAGGCGCCGAACCAGAGGAAGAGGAAGCAGCTGAAGATCCCGAGGAACCAGTTGACGGCCGTCATCGGGTAGTACACGAGCATGAGCGTGTAGGACAGCAGACGGCCCGGCGGCATGCTGAGGGGCGCCTTCCAGTACTGCGTGATGAGCGTCTCGTAGGTGCCGCGCGACCAGCGCATCTGCTGGGTGAAGAAGTCGGTCCAGGAGGCGGGGCCCTCGCCGACGGCGAGCACGTCAGGGGTGTAGACGGACTGCCAGAAGCGGTTCGTGCCCGGGTTGCGGTGCTGGTGGATCTCGAAGCCGGTGGCCATGTCCTCGGTGATGGAGTCGTACAGCCCGCCGATCTGCTTGACGACGGAGATCCGTACGACGTTGTTCGTGCCGACGAACATGGGGGCGCGATAGTGGTTGCCCGCGCGCTGGATGAGGGCGTGGAAGAGGAACTGCTGGGACTCGGCGGCCTTGGTGACGGGGTTGTGGTAGTTGCCGTACACCTGGGGGCCGACGACGAAGGCCACGTCGGGGTCCCTGAAGTAGCCCATCATCCGCTCCAGGAAGTTGGGCAGCGGGACGTGGTCGGTGTCGACGGACGCGAAGAAGTCGTACCCGTCGCCGTGCATGGCGATCCAGGCGTTGTAGTTGCCGTGCTTGGTGCGGGCCTTGTGGACGCCCGAGTCCCGGTTCCACTCGGGGATGCCGTGGCGGGTGAAGTGGCGTACGCCCAGTTCCGCGCACATGGCCTTGACCTCGGCGTCGTCGCCCTCGTCGAGGAGCCAGACGTCGAGGGTGCCGGTGTGGTGGATGCGGGTGGCTCCTTCCAGGGTCGCGCGGACCATGGCGAGGGGTTCCTTGCCGGGGACGTAGGTGGTGAGGAAGGCGACGCGGGTGTCCGGTTCGGGGACTACGGGGACGGGGTCGCAGGCGACGATCGTGGCGTGGGCGACGGAGGCGACGTTGACGAGCATGAAGAGTTCGATGAGGCCGATCGCCATCAACATGGTGACGTCGAGACCGATGAGCCAGCGCTGGGCGCCCTCGCGTTCCACCCAGTGGGTGGGCCAGACGAGGTAGACCATCAGGGCGCCGGTGAGCAGTGGTGCGAGGGTCATCAGGAGGACGGCTCGTATTCGGCGGGGCTCGCGGGCGAGGAGCGAGACGTACTGCACCCGGTACTCCTCACCGGACGGCTCCGTGAGCGGTCCGGCGAGTCGGCTGTAGGAGTCGTAGTCGTAGCCCTCCGGCCGCACAGCGCCCTCCAGTAATTGAGGCCTGATCGAAGCGCGGTACCTCGATACCCATACAAAAGTGGACCTTTGGGGCGCTGTCGAACTGAGAGCGTCCAGGTGGGTGGGGTTCCGCATATGCCCGCGGCAGCCTCAGCGACTTTGGTGGGGGTGCCACCCGGGCCCGGCACGAAAAGAACCCCGGCCCGCATCGGACCAGGGTTCCCTTCGTGACTGCTGCTCTCGAATACGCCTACTCGGCGAGATGCCGCTCCACCGTCTCGACCTTGGAGGTCAGACCATCCGTCACCCCGGGCCGGATGTCCGCCTTGAGGACGAGAGACACCCGGGGCGCCCGCCGCTCGACCGCGGCCACCGCACGCCGGACGACGTCCATGACCTCGTCCCACTCCCCCTCGACGGACGTGAACATCGCATCGGTCCGGTGAGGCAACCCCGACTCACGGACCACCCGCACCGCGTCGGCGACGTACTCCCCCACGTCCTCACCGACCCCCAGCGGCGTCACGGAAAAGGCGACGATCACGCGCTCACAGCCCCTTCCTTGCGTGCCCGGGACGCGATGACCGCGTCCTCGGCCTCACGCCGCAGCTTGCGGTCGGCGAAGAAGCCGCCGGTCGGCAGCACGGAGAGGACGAAGTACAGCGCGGCGGTCTTCACCGACCACTTCGTCCGGTTCCACGCGTCGGCCCAGAAGATCACGTACAGGATGAACAGAACACCGTGCACCATGCCCATCACCGGCACGGCATTGAACTCCGTGGTCCGCTTCAGCACCGAGCAGGCCAGCAGGAGAAGGAAGGAGATCGCCTCGGGTGCCGAGACCAGGCGGAGGCGGCGGAGGGCGGTGGCGGTCTTGAGGTCCACGGGTCACCTTCGGTGGGAGAGACGCGGCGGTCTGAACGGGCTGGACGGTCTGAGGGTTTGTGAACGCACGCACAAGCGTCCCGCCCATTGTGGCAAACAGCCGAAGGGCCCTTGGCCCGGGGTCCGGCTCCCCGGCCCCTAAGGGTGCGATCAGGGACTTTCTCCACCCACGGGCCCTGTCCACAGCGCCCGGCCTGCGGCTACCTTCCCGTACGTGGCGATGTTCCGACTTCAGAGCAACAAGGTGCTCGCCGTCGACATGACCGGAGATGCCGTGAAGGCGAAGAACGGCTCGATGGTCGCGTACGACGGCGAGATGGCCTTCAAGAAGCTCAGCGGCGGCGGCGAGGGCATCCGGGGCATGGTGACCCGGCGGCTGACCGGTGAGCAGATGACGTTGATGGAGGTGAAGGGGCGCGGCACCTGCTGGTTCGCGGACCGCGCCTCCGAGATCAACCTGGTCGGTCTCCAGGGGGACAAGCTCTACGTCGAGTCGAGCAACCTGCTGGCGACCGACGGCGGGCTGCGCACGGGGACGGAGTTCACCGGCCTGCGCGGCGCCTCGCAGGGCAACGGGCTGTTCACGACCTCCGTCGAGGGCCACGGCCAGGCGGCGATCATGTCGGACGGGCCGGCGGTGGTGCTGCGGGTGAGCCCGCAGTATCCGCTGACCGTCGACCCGGGGGCGTATGTGGCCCATCAGGGCAACCTCCGGCAGTCGTTCCAGTCCGGTGTGACGTTCCGCACGTTGTTCGGGGAGGGCGGCGGCGAGGCCTTCCAGATGCGGTTCGAGGGGGACGGGCTGGTGTACGTGCAGCCGAGCGAGCGGAACACGATCGCGGGAGACGTGTGACATGGCCTTCCGGGAGATCAACGCGAAGATGGTCGAGGCGACGGTGACGCCCGGTCAGCGGCTGTTCAGTCAGCGCGGCGCGATGCTCGCGTATCGGGGTGAGGTGTCGTTCACGCCCAATACCGCAGGCGGGCAGGGCGGGGTCATGTCGATGATCGGGCGCCGGGTGGCGGACGAGGACACGCCCCTGATGACCGTGGAGGGCAGCGGCACCGTCCTCTTCGGGCACGGCGGGCATCACATCCAGGTGATCCAGCTCGCCGGCGACACGCTGTACGTCGAGGCGGACCGCCTGCTGGCCTTCGAGGGCTCGCTCCAGCAGGGCACGATGTTCCTCGGCTCGCAGGGCGGCGTCATGGGCATGGTCCGCGGCCAGGTCAGCGGCCAGGGGCTGTTCACGACCACGCTGAAGGGGCACGGGGCCGTCGCGGTCATGGCCCACGGCGGGGTGATCGAGATCCCGATCACGCCCCAGCGGCCGGTGCATGTGGACCCCCAGGCCTACGTCGCCCACCACGGCGACGTCCGCAACAAGCTGTCCACCGCCCTGGGCTGGCGGGACATGGTGGGCCGCGGCTCGGGCGAGGCGTTCCAACTGGAGCTCAGCGGAAGCGGTGCGGTGTACGTCCAGGCGTCGGAGGAGAAGCTGTGAGCACCTACGGAACTCCGGGAACCGGCCCCGCGGTCTTCGACCCGGCATCGCTGCCGCCCGACGACAACGTCAATCCCTACACCTTCTGCGTGGAACTGAAGGGGAGCCAGTGGTTCCTGCAGAAGGGGAAGATGATCGCCTACTACGGCTCGATCGACTTCAACGGCGTCGGACACGGCCGGCTGGACCGTCTGGTCCGTACGTCGTTCCATTCGCCTCTGCACGCGAGCGACTGGGTCGTGGCGGAGGGCTCGGGCAAGATGCTCCTCGCCGACCGGGCCTTCGACGTGAATTCGTTCGACCTCGAGGACGGCAATCTGACCATTCGCTCGGGCAACCTCCTCGCTTTTCAGCCAACTCTGTCGCTGAAGCAATCAATCGTGCCGGGTTTTCTGACCCTCATCGGAACCGGAAAGTTCGTGGCCGCGTCGAACGGCCCGGTGGTGTTCATGGAACCCCCGATCCGGGTCGACCCCCAGGCCCTGGTCGGATGGGCCGACTGCCCCTCGCCCTGCCACCACTACGACCACGGGTACATGACCGGCGTCATGGGCGGTCTACGTGCGCTGACAGGGCTCGGAGGGGTCTCCGGCGAGGAGCACCAGTTCGAGTTCGTCGGCGCCGGCACGGTGCTGCTCCAGTCGTCCGAGACCCTGATGGCCGAGCAGGCCACGGGGACCGTTCCGCACCAGGCCGGTGTGCCCGGCGGCGGGGCATCCGGCCCCCGGCCCGGTCAACCCGGCGCACCGCGTCTTCCCGGACAGCTGGGGGACCTCCAGCGTCGCTTCGGGCTGTGAGCGGTAGTCTGCGGAGTGTGACATCGAACGCCTGCGCACCAATGTTCGGCAGGTGTGCGCCGTCACACGAAAACCCTCACTAGTTCGCCTTTCAACCTTTTAGGTAGACTTCATTCATGGAGACCGAGACGGCCACGCGCTGGCTGACCGATGCGGAGCAGTGCGCTTGGCGCACCCACCTGGAGGTCAACAGGCTGTTGACGTACCAGCTCGAAAAGGACCTGCAGCCGTTCGGCCTGACAATGAACGACTACGAGATCCTGGTGAACCTCTCCGAGTCGGAGGACCAGCGGATGCGGATGAGCGACCTCGCCTCCGCCACCCTCCAGTCCAAGAGCCGCCTCTCGCACCAGATCACGCGCATGGAGAACGCGAACCTGGTCCGGCGGGAGAACTGCGAATCCGACCGCCGGGGGCTCTACGC
Organism: Streptomyces sp. NPDC056948; assembly: GCF_042674225.1. Lineage (NCBI taxonomy): Bacteria > Bacillati > Actinomycetota > Actinomycetes > Kitasatosporales > Streptomycetaceae > Streptomyces > Streptomyces sp. NPDC056948. The sequence goes on along the minus strand of NZ_JBHUQX010000197.1, from coordinate 2,357 downwards.
GGTCCTCACCGACCACGGCATGGCGACGATGCAGAAGGTGGCGCCCCACCATGTGGCGTCCGTGCGGAGGCACTTCATCGACCTCCTGTCCCCCGAGGCCCTGACGGAACTCGACAAGGCCCTCAAGCCCATCGCGGAGCACCTGCGCGGACAGCGCGGGCGCCCCTGACCCGAACGGCACACCCGAGCCGGTCGGGCGACAGGCCCTAGGCGAGCGGCAGGCGGAGTTCGAACAGGGCTCCGCCTGCGGGTCCCTGTCCTGCCGTGAGCGTGCCACCGTGCCGTACGGCGACGTCCCGGGCGATGGCGAGCCCCAGTCCGGCACCGCCGTCGTCCCGGCTGCGGGCGGCGTCCAGCCGTACGAACCGTTCGAAGATCCGCTCCCGGTCGGCCTCGGGCACCCCGTCCCCGTCGTCCGCCACGCCGACCACGGCCCGGTCACCCTCCCGCCGAACGCTCACGGTGACAGCCGACCGGGCATGCCGCTGGGCGTTGTCGAGCAGATTGGCGAGCACCCGCCCCAGTTGCCCCCGCGACCCGGCCACTTCCACCGGCTCCGCGTCCACCGTCACACCCGTGCGTCCCTCGGCCTCCTCCCGGGCCAGCCCGGCGAGGTCGACCCCCGCCTCGTTGGGCCGCTCCCCCGCGTCCAGCCGGGCGAGCAGCAGCAGGTCGGCGGCGAGCCGCTGGAGCCGTACGGTGTCCTCCACGGCCCCGTCGAGGTCCAGCAGTTCGGGATGCGCGGCGGCCACCTCCAACTGCGTGCGCAGCGAGGCGATCGGACTGCGCAGCTCGTGGGACGCGTCGGCGACGAAGCGCCGCTGCCGCTCCACGGAGGTCTCCAGCGCCGCGAGCGTCTCGTTGGTGGTGCTGGCGAGCCGGGCGATCTCGTCGTGCGTGTCCGGCTCCGGGACCCGCCGCGAGAGGTCCTCGGAGTGGGTGATCGCGGCCATCTCGCTCTGGATGCCCTCGACCGGCCGCAGGGCCCGCCGGGTGACCAGCCAGGTCACACCCGCGACGACGCCGAGCAGCAGCGGGAACCCGATCAGCATCACCGTCAGCGCGGTCCGCACGGCCCCGTGCTCGGCGGCCAGCGGCGAACCGGCGTAGACCTTGAGGGTCCCCCGGTCCTGGGTCTCCACCTCCACGGCGGCGAACCGGTAGTCCTCCGCGTCACCGTCGATCGTCGCGGACCCGTTGCTGAAGACGCTCTCCCCGGCGATCTCCCCGGGCTCGAGGGCCTCCGCGTGGTCGTCGGCGTCGTCGTCATCGTCCCCGCGGGGCGCGGCCGGCGGCTGCGGCTTCACCTGGTCGGAGTCGGTACCGCTGATCTTCTGGAGATCCTCACTGGCCGCGACCAGCCGCTTGTGCTCGTCGAGGACCTGCACCGGCCCGTCGTCACCGTCCAGCCCGGACAGCTTGTCGTACGGCGTCCCGGCGGCGAGCTCGGAGGCGACGGCCCGGGCGGACTGCTCGGCCTGCGTCCCGGCCTCGCCGATCAGATTGGACCGCAGCGACAGCAGCACAGCGGCCCCGGCCGCGACGAGCGCCACCGCGACCACCAGCGTGGCGCCCAGCGTGGCCCGCGCCCGGACGGACCCGAACAGCCGCCTCACGGCGACGTCTCCAGCCGGTACCCGGCCCCGCGCACCGTGCGGATCAGCCCGGGCCGCAGCTTCCGCCGCAGGGTGCTGATGTACACCTCGACGATGTTGGGGTCACCCTCGTACGCGAAGTCCCACACATGCTCGAGGATCTCGGACTTGGACACGACCTCCCCGGCCCGCAGCACGAGCTGCTCCAGCACGGAGAACTCCTTGGTGGTCAAGGAGACTTCGTCCTCGCCCAGAAACACCCGCCGAGCAGCCGTGTCCACCTTCAGATCCCCGTGCACATGCACGGGCGAGGCCCCGGCCCCACGCCGCCGCAGCAGCGCCTTGATCCGGGCGACGAGCACGACGTACGAGAAGGGCTTGGTCAGATAGTCGTCCGCACCGGTGTCGAGCCCCTCGGCCTCGTCGTACTCGCCGTCCTTGGCGGTCAGCATCAGGATCGGCACCTCGTGCCCGGCGGCACGCAGGGCGGCGCAGACCCGGTAGCCGTTGAGGCCGGGCAGCATGATGTCGAGGATGACCAGGTCGTACGTCCCCTCCGAGGCCTGGTGCAGCCCCTCCCGTCCGTCGTGGACGACGTCCACGGCGTACCCCTCGGCCGTCAGGCCCCTGGCGAGCGACAGGGCCAGCCGCTTCTCGTCCTCCACGATCAACAGGCGCATGGGTAAAGAGTGGCAAAGCCAAGCTGAAGATCCCTTCAGGGGGCTTCAGGTTCCTCTCAGCCTCGGTCAGCCACCTTGGAAC
>NZ_JBHUQX010000196.1:0-16790 GCF_042674225.1 Streptomyces sp. NPDC056948 | reverse complement strand
CCGAGGTTGATGCACTCGAAGCCGTAGAAGTGCCGGTTGCCGTCGGTGTCGGCCTCGTTGTCGCCCGGCAGCTTCGACTCGTTGACCACGGCGCGCAGGACATCGCTGTCGCCGAGACCGGCGTGGTTGGCCCGGCCGTTGCCGACCAGGTGCACATGCCCCTTCTTGTCGATGACGCCGTGGCACAGCGGGCCGGGCAGGCTCGAGTAGCCGTCGTAGCAGATGTCGACGGAGGAGGCGGTGCCGGAGGTGACGGTGTGGTGGATCATCACGCCGTTCACCGGGCCCCAGGGGCCCTTGCTGTTGCGGTTGTGGGTGCGCCAGCTCCGGACCTCGTGGACGGTCACGCCCTCGGCCCGCAGGATCTCCACCAGCTTCGACGCGCTGAGCGGCTTGGCCATCAGTTGTCTCCTTCGACGGCGGCTTCCGCTGCCGCTGTGGTCTGGGACCTCCCCTGTGAGGGGTCCTCGGCGGCCAGCTCCTCGCGGCGGGCCTGTTCTTCCGCGGCGAGCGTCGCCTCGTCGGCGGCCGGCACGCTGCTCGCCAGCGGGCCGAACGCCAGGCGCAGATCGACCGCGCTGCCCTCGCCCTTGATCAGGGCCAGCGGGGCGAAGTGCCGGGCGATACCGGCCGGTCCCCTCAGCAGCGGGCGGCGGGCCGGGTCGACCGGCCACTCGACGCCGCCGGTGGCGGTGCGGGCGGGCACGATCCAGTGGTCGCCGGTGCGGTAGGCGCCGTCCTTGGCGAAGTACACCTCGACGCCGTCCTCCAGGGGCAGCCACTCGCCCTCGGTGACGGGGATCGCGCCGCCGCGCAGATCGGTGCTGCGGCCCTTGCGCTTCGGACCGCCGCGGTGGTCCCAGCGGCGCAGGTACGGGTTCAGGTGCGCCAGCCGTCCGACGCCCGGGTCCGGTTCGGCCGAGAGGCGGACACGGCGGCCGGGCAGGTCCAGTTCCTCGACGCGCAGCAGGGGCAGCGGCTCCAGGCGGGAGGCGTAGGCGGTGTCGGTGAACTCCACGTGGTCGCCGACGTCCAGGTCCAGCTTGCCGTCGTGGCCGAGGGACGCCAACTGCACCCAGGTGCCGTCGAGTTCGTCGACGGGGAAGACGACGGAGCCGTTCTCGCGGGACCACTTGAAGGTGGCGTCCTTCGCCTCACCGCCCGCGTGGACCTCCACCCGGTAGAGCTGGTTCTCCGGGCCTCGGTAGCGGGCGTCCGGCTTGACCAGGCACGGGTCCTCATCCGCGTGGTCGGGCCGCTCGCTGCGGGCGGCGAGCCGGGCCGAGGGCGCCGACCGGCGCTGCGCCCAGCGGGTGAAGGCGGCCCGCACGACCTCCTTGGACGGGTCGGTCTCCTCGATGTCCAGCTCGGTGAGGGACAGCGGCAGTACCTGCCAGACGACCTTGAGGCGGGCGGCGGTGTCGGGCATGGCCGCGCCGAGGGCGACCTCGCGCAGCGCGGGGTCCTCGGCCGCGTTGACCGAGCGCTCCCATACGTTCAGGTAGACGAGGAACGGCGTCTGGGCGGGCGAGGGCAGCCGGTCGCCGGGCCTCTCCGGGTCGCGGAAGGCGTCGGGCTGGTCCCAGTAGGTCCACTGCGCGGGCGGCTCCGGCGCGGACTCCTCGCTCTCCTCGTCGGTGACGGGCACCCCGGGCGCCGGGCGGTCGGCGTCGCACAGGATGCCGTCGACGTAGTAGCGGCCGCCGTGGACGACGAGGGTGTCGATCTCGTGCTTGCCGCCCACGTACTCGATGCGGAAGCCGGCGGCGTCGCGCGGCCCGCCGTGCGGTCCGATCAGGTCGGCGGCGAGGCTGCGGGCCTGGTGGAGCTGGATCGCGGTCTGCTCGTTGAGGTCGGCGTCGAGCTGGACGCGGCCCTGCTGGGCGACGACCGCCGAGTAGTGCCGCTCCGGCCGGAACGTGGAGCGGGAGAGGTCTGCGTGCATGAAGGGTGTCCCCCCTGGTTCAGAAGTGCGGGTTCACGAAGTCGGTGGCGGTACGGCTCAGCCGATGGCGGTGCGGCTCACGTCACGAAGATGATCCCGGCGTCGGTACCGGCCGGCGTGTACTCGGCGAGCCGGGCCCTCAGGCCGTCCTCGCGCTGCGGCCGGTACAGGTCGTGGAAGGCGCCCATCTCGGCGCCGTCGTCCGCGCCGCGCCGGATCTCCTCGGGGCTGGGGGTCCCCCCGCTCGAGCGAAGCCGAGAGTGGGGGAGGTCCGCGAGCAGGCCGTACCAGGGCGTCCCGTAGCGCTGGGACGTGAACGACGGCTTGGTGTCCGGGCAGCGGTGGCGGCGCGGGGTGCGTGAGCCGGTGGGGACGGCGGAGTAGCGCACGCAGCCGATGCCGCGCCGGGCCACGTGGAGCCGGCCCGTGAAGACACTGTTCTCGGCGATCTTCACCGCGTGCGTGTGGATCTCGCCGATGACGGTGGTGCGGTGCAGGTGCAGCACGGCGTGGGCGTGTCGGCAGTCCGGGGCGGACAGGGCCTCGCGGTCGTCGGCCGTGGCGTCGAGGACGCTGTCCCGGATGTGGATGTCGAGGGGGTCCTCGCTCACCTCGTCGCCGATGACCTCGATGGTGCCGAGGATGCTGTGCTCGATCTGGAGGCAGGCGGTGGTGCGGTCCAGGACGATGCTCGGCTCCTCGGGCGAGTGCGGATCGCACTCGGGCTCCAGGGACCAGCCGGGCACGAGCGTGCTGTGGCGTACGACGACGGCGCCCATCGCGCCGGTCACGTTGATGCCGCGTCCGGCGACCAGCAGCCCGTCGAGGACGACGCGCGGCCGCTCGTGCGGGGAGCAGTCCTCGGACACCGCGCGGATGTTGAGCGCGTCGGGGCGGTTGCTGTACCAGTCGAGCAGGCGGATCACGGGGCGTGTGCCCTCCGCCGCCCGCAGTTCGAGCCGGTCGCCCGGGTCGAGGTCGAAGTCGAGCTGCTCCTGGTAGGCGCCGCTGTGGGTGATCTCGATGATGCCGTCGGGCCCGGTGCGGCCGGCCCGGCGGTCGTGCTGCCAGGCCCGGTAGGCGTCCATGATCTGCCGGTACGGCTGGCCGGGTCCGACCCGGTAGAACTCCGCGTCCGGGCGCGGCTCACGGTCGCGCTCGTACTCGCCGCCGCCCATGTCGGCCCCGAACGCGTAGTGGTAGTCCACCCATACGCCCTGCCGGGGCGCGGACCGCGAGCCGAACGCGATCCGGCCAAGCTCCGGGTCGACGGCCACCTGGCCGCGCTTGGGACGGTAGCGCCAGTCCGACAGATCGGCGACCACGATGTCCGAGGGCGGAACCGGGTTGTCCTCGCCGTCGCGCCGGATGACGAAGCTCTTGCCGGGGCCGTAGTAGTCGAGCAGCCGGTCGTGCAGGAGGCGGCGGGTGACGAACGCCGGCACGTTGTCGACGGTGGCGATGTGTGTCGGCGAGGGCTCCGGGAACGGCTTGGTGGCCAGCGGGGTGTCGTTGCCGAGGATCGAGAAGGTGTAGAGGTTGCGGGCCCGGTCGATGCAGTAGGCCGGAGTCCGGGTCAGCGCGTACGCCTTCAGCCGCCATACGAACAGCGCGACGCCGGCCGGGGTCCAGCCGCCCTGCCGGTGCCGTGACTCGGCGCGGCGGACGTCGGCCGTACGGACGGCGTTCGCGAAGGGGCCGCCGCCGAGGGCGAGTTCGGCGCCGTCGCGCAGGTCGGTGAGCCGGCCGCGCTCGCCCCGGTGGGTGCCGGTGCCGTACAGCTTCACCGGCTGGGTGTGGGCCACCTGCCGGGACAGTTCGACGGCGCGCGCGGGCCAGGACGCCACCTGCTCGGACAGTTCCTCCAGCAGGTGCAGGGTGCCCTTGCGGCGGCGGCTCGCGACCGTGGCGGCCACGTCCCGGCGCGGGGCGACGGCCTCCGCGAGGGCGGCCCGGCCGCCGTCGTGCAGGCCGGTGGTGAGGACACGTTCGTAGCCGGGCAGGGTGCGATAGCCCACGAGGTCGCCGAGGTACGGCAGCACCCAGGGGGCCGCCGTCTCCACGAACAGGTCCTCGTAGCCCTGCTGGACGCCGTCGCGCACACGGTCGACCTGCTCTGCGATCACGGCGAGCAGCGCGCGCAGCGGCTCGCCCTCCTCGGCGTCGCGCAGCCGGTGCCAGCGGGGCAGCAGGTCGGCGAGCCCGTCCGGCTCCCTGGGCACAACCGGGGCCGGCGTCTCCAACTGGGGATCCGGGGACATCACTTGACCTCCGTCAGAATCAGGGTGTCCGCGGCCCGGGGCGACAGCAGCGCGAGCTGGGCCGGGCGGATGCCGCGGAAGACGTACACCGACCGGCCGAGGGGCAACCGCCGGGTGTCGGTGATGTCGGGGTTGAGGCGCAGCAGTTCGGCGAGCGGGACGCCGTACTTCGCGCAGATCTCCGACAGCGTCTCGCCGTTCTCGGCGCGGACCGTGTGGATCTTCTCGTCGTATGTCGCCGGGTGCGCCGGGACGGACGCCTTGGGCGGGCCGGGCCGGGTGAGCAGCTCGGTGAGCTCCTCCGGGGTGGCGGAGGCGGGCACGCCGGTGAAGACGTCGACGTCCACGTAGTCGACGCCGGGCACGGTGTGGGCGGTGGCCAGGACCTCGGAGAGGCGGGCGGGCCGGCCCAGCTCCCGGCCCTCGAAGCCGAGCCGGTTCAGCAGGGCCTGCCGCAGGCGCGGCTCGACGGTGTGCCAGGCGTGGTCGGGGGCCACCTTCACCTGGGCGGCGATCAGCAGCAGGACCAGTTCCCGGCCGTCGACGCGGACCGGGAGGTTGGGGTCGCCGTACTCGGTGAGGGCACCCCGCAGGGCGCGCAGCGTGTCCGAGTCGGGGGCGATGGGCACGTCGTCCGTGCCCGCGACCGTCACGTGCAGCACGCGCCGCCGCCCGTCGAAGAGTTCGCGTGCCGAGGCCCGGCCGATGCCGGCGCGGGAGCGGGCGAAGTCCTCGTAGTCGGATTCGGACACCAGCCGGTCCAGCGCCGAGACGGCCAGCGGGACCGTACGGCGGGTCAGGCCGGGGCCGTCGGCGTCGGCGCCGCCGGTGGCCGGGCGCGGGTTGGTGACCGCGGTGACCCCCAGGGGCCGGGTGAGGGGCTGGGTGACGCGGTCCGCGGGCACGTTGGCGGCCCTGCCGGTGCCGAAGCGGTAGCGGGCGCGGACGTTCTCGTGGCCTGAGGGCAGCCGGGCCCCGTGCACACCGTCGCCGAAGGTCACGGTCGTCCGGCCGTCGGCCGTGGCACCGCTGATGTAGACCCGCTCGGTCGGGCCGCGCCCGGCGAGGCTGTCGACCTCGTGCCACAGGACGCCGTCGACGCGGAGTTCCAGCACGGGGGTGGCGCCGAGGGGGTTGTCGTCGGCGAGCCAGGTCAGCGGGGACTGCCAGAGCGCGAAGGTCTGGTTGACGCGGTCCGAGTCTCCGCTGCCGATGGCCTCCTCGCGGCTCTCGCCGTGGGTGGCCTCGACGACGTTGCCGAGGATGCGGACCGTCTCACGACGGTAGCGGTGGGCGAGGTCGGCGGTGAGGGTGAGCCGGGTGTGGACGTGGTCGCCGGGCAGTCGAGGGTCGACCGCCGGGTCGGCGGCGGCGACGGTGACCACCTCGGTGGCCCTGACGCCGGCCGTGCCCGGGATGTCGCTGCGTTCACCCGCCACCATGAGCGTGCGGCCGGGCCGCAGCCCCTCGTACAGCTCGGCGAGTTCGATCTCGTTGCCGTGCACGTCCTCGCCGAGGGGCTCGTCGGCGAGACGCAGGGGCTCCCCGGCCACGTGCACGGTGGTGTCGCGGATATGCGACAGCAGGACGTCGAACTCGTCCAGCCAGGGGTCGGCGAGGGTGAGTTCGGTGCCGCGTCCGGTGATGCCGTAGTTGGTGTACGCGGCGGTACGCGCGGCCACCACCTGGGTGGTGACGAACGCCAGCTTCGGATCGCCGGGCACACCGCCCTCGGCTCCCTTGGCGGGCCGCTGGATCGCCACCCAGCTCCCGACCGTGATGCCCTCGTGCACGGTGTCCAGCTGGAGCGTGCGGCGGTTGACGGGCTCCGGCTTGCTGGCGATGACGACCTCGACGCCCGGCTCGGCGCTGCCCACCGTGTACTTGAGGCTGACCTCGTGGTCGCCGTGCGTGAACTGCTCACTGGCGCCCGGCCGCAGGGCGATCTGCTCGGACGTGCCGTTGTGGACGCCGACGTGGACCAGGCCCTCGTCGTCGGGCCGGGACACGAACAGGGTGCGCTCGGGCAGGGCGGACAGGAAGCGGGCCGTGACGCCGGGCTCCTGGGAGTCGGCGGGGCGGCGGTTGAGCCAGCTCAGGTCGCGGTCCTGGCCGGAGCGCACGGACAGTTCGACCTGGCCGGGGCCAAGGGTGAAGGTGAGGGGCTGGGTGACGGGCAGGTTCTCCGCGCGCTGGTCGGAGCTGCTGCCCTCGACGTACTGGAACTCGGCCCGCACCGGGGACTTGCCCGCCGTGTCGAAGACGACCCGCATGGTGGCCAGCACCGCGCCGGTCAGCGGCCAGTCGGCGGTACGGATGACCCGGCCGCGGTCGTCCTGGACCGGCTTCAGCGGAGCCGTGGCACCGAAGGGGGCCGCGGTGACCCGCAGGGCGAGCAGCTCACGCAGAAGCTGCGGGGTACCGGGGGCGGCGGCCGTGCGCCAGGCCGGGTAGAGACTGCCGAGTCCGGGGTTGAGGGCGGACAGGAGGCGTGCGGTGTCGGTGCCGGGGAGCTGCCGCCCGGTGGTGCCACGAGGGTTAGGGGCCGTGGCGCGGAGGGCGGGAAGTACCGCCCCCAGGGCCTTCAAAGCGGCAGCGTGCGAGTCGCCCCTCAGGGGCGCGGGGAACTGCGCGACCAGCCCCGACGGCCCCGCAGACGGCCGACCACCCGCATCCGCCTGCGCAGGCGCCAATTCCAGTGCCCGCTCGGCAAGTTCGGCAAGCACCGCTTCAAGCTGCTCGAACCACTCCGCCACATCGTCATACGGAGTGGCCAGCACCTGCGCCTCACCGAGCCGGGCAAGAGGCTCCGCGAGCCGGCCCGCAAGCCGCTCGGGCGTCTTGACCCCGTCCAGGTCGTCCCGCAGCGGTTCGAGGACCTGGTCCTCGAAGTCCTCGATCAGCCGGCTGACCGGCCGCGGGTTGGGTACCTCCGGCGTGGGCGGCTCCTCCCCCGGCTCTCCCGGCTGCCCGGGCGGAGCCGTCCAGCGGCGTACCTCGTCAACGAGTTCCTTCAGCGTCGGCGGAGCCGACTTCGGCAGGGAGATCGCCGTGATCTCGTCGTCCCGGTCGACGCGCGTCTTCGCCACGGGCAGCAGCTTCCGCGCGCCGCCCGCGCCTTCCCCGAAGACGAACAGCAACTGGTCGCCGGTCTGGAGGGAGAGCCCCGTGCCCTCGACGAAGAGTTCGGAGCGCTTCTCGAGGTCCTGCGGGGTGAGGAGCGAGGGACGGCGGCGGCGGACCTTCAGCTCGTTGAAGTCCCAGCGGGCCGTAAGGTCCCTGGCGGTCTCGAAGGTCAGCGACGCCTCGTCGGCGTTCGCGGGGACGCTGTGGCTGCGCGCGCCGCGCGGGATCAGCACGTTCTGCGCCTCGGCGCGCGGGTCGCGTTCGAGGGTGTACGCCAGGTGCGTGGCGGCGGCGACACCGGGACGCGGGCGGTGCCCGACGAGCCGGCCGAGCAGTACCAGGGAGCGGTGCTCGTCGGCGGTGCGGAGGTAGGCCTCGTCGGCGATCCGCTCGGAGTGGAAGGTGAGCAGGTCGCCGAGGACCGCCGTGGCGTCGAGCAGGCCGATCGCCGGGTCGTCCGGGGTGCGGACGGTGAGGCGGTTCAGCGCCGGGTACGCGGGCGAGGCGAGCCGGTCGAGCAGGGCGGCCAGGAAGGAGCCGTACTCGCCGACGCGGTAGTCCAGCGCTGTGCGGCCGGGCGGGTTGTGCGGCGGCGTCGGCGCGAGGCGCTCGTCGTGGCCGCCGCGGCAGGCACCACCGCAGCCGCAGTCGTCGGTCGCGGGGACCGGGTGCGGGTCCGTCATCGGGCACCTCCCAGGGATATCGCCAGCAGGCCGTTCTCCGGCCGGTCCGGGTCGTTGTCGCAGGTGGCGATCTCCAGCGGGCCGAGCCGCAGCACGCCGTCCTCCCTCTCTCCTCGGTCCTGTTCGGACAACCGGCGCAGCCGGGTGACCTCGACGCTCTCCACTCCGGGCACGGCCGCGGCGACGGCGACCAGGCGGCTGAGCCGGACCGGTTCGCCGAAGGTCAGCGCGTCGGGGTGGAAGAAGCCGAGCCGTCCGCCGGGCAGCCGTCCGCTGCCGAGCACGCGGTACAACTCGGCCAGGATCTGCCCGTGCTGGTGCCCCGGCTTGGCGCAGACGCTCAGCGCGATGTCGAGCGGCACCAGGCGGGCGGGCCCCACGACGAGGTCGTGGCCGATACGCCGGTACGTCTCCAGGGCCTGGGCGACCGAGTCGAGCAGTGCCGGCGACGGGTCGGCGGTGCCGTACGCGTCGATCGCGACGTGTGCTTCCTGGACGCTGCCGGTCCAGCGGATCTCGGCCGCCGCCCGCTGAACGCCCGGCAGGGCGCCGGCCAGGGCGGCGTAGTCCTCGGCGGTGACCGCGCGCAGCCGGGTGCGGCGCAGGTCGAGCGGGGCGAGCTGGCGTACCTGCTCGACGGGTTCGGGCTGGATGCCGCCGGTGGCGGGCAGCGGGTTGCGCACGACGGCGGCCGGCGCCTCGCAGTCGCCCTGCACGACCAGGTGGTTGATGGCCTCGGCGCCGACGTTGCCGGCGGTGCCGCCGCCGAGCCGGTAGCGCAGCTCCAGGCGGGAGCCGGGTGTGGGCTTCGCGCCGTGCCGGCCGTCACCGAAGCGCAGCGCGAGGCGCCCGTCGTCCTCCAGTTCGCCGACGAAGTGCCGCTCGCGCGGACCGCTGTCGAGCAGATCGCGGCGCGGCACCCAGGTCTGGTCCCCGTCGTGCGGGCGTACGGCGGGCAGCGCCCGGCGCGGGTCCTGGGCGAGAGCGACGGTCGCCGAGCCGCGCAGCACCGTCTCCTCGGGGTGGAGTCCGGTCGCGTAGGCCGGGCCCCAGGCGTGGGCGATCTCCCAGGCGATGTGCCCGTCGAGGACGGTTCCTGCCCGGGCCCGGGCGGCGAGGACCTCGACGCGGCGCAGCTTGGTGTCGAGCAACTGGTCGCTGCGGTAGAGCAGTTCGCGCATGGCACGGACCGGGTGGCGGTGCAGTTCGAACCGCTCCAGCACGTTCAGGCCGTAGATCACGGCGAGTTCGGCGATCTCCTCCTGGCCGAGCCCGTCCCGGTCGCGGGCGCTGCGCCACAGTTCGACGAGCCGCTGCCGCACCCGGCCCGGGATGGCCGCGATCCGCTCGGCCTGCCCGGCGGCGACGGTGCCGGCGTCGGGGAAGGGCACCGCCTGGGTGACGGGCGTGCGGCCGAGGACGGGGCGGAAGCGGGGCGCGATGCCCGGGTAGACGGACTGGGCGAGCAGGGTGCGCAGGGCGGCGGCCTGGGCGTACGCGGTGCCGGGCACGACCTGTTCGTGCCGCTGCCCGGCGCTTTCCAGGCCGAGGCCCGCACGGTTGGTCGCGGCCTCGCCGACGACGTCGAAGAGTTCGCGGACGTCGCCGGATACGAGGGCCCGGCCCGACTCGGTCCGGTCCGTCAGGGCGTTGATGAGCCGTGCGGGGGCGTTGCCCTCCTCGGTGTCGTGGCAGCCGAAGGCGGGAGGGTCGCAGGGGGCGGTCACGGCGGGCACGGGCGGCACGGTGACCGTCTCGGGCAGGCCGGTCAGCGTCCGTCCGTGGTCGGCGAGGACGACATTGCCGCGGGCGAGGGTGACGTCCTCGACGGGCAGGCAGTCGCGTCCGCCGCGGGTGGTGAGGCAGAGCGGGAAGCGCAGCGCGTCCTCGGCGGCCCAGGTGATCTCCAGGACCGGCTGGTCCTCGATCCGGTCGAGTCCGGGTGTGACGGAGGTGATCCGGACGGCCTGGCGGTGGGCGGGGTCGGCGTCGCCGGGGGTGCCGGTGCGCGGGCCCTTCACCTCCTCCAGGACGAGCACGTCGCCCGGCCTGAGGGCCAGCCGGCGCTCGCGGCAGGTCTCCGGGTCGACCCACGCGTCCCGCAGGGTGGCGGCGGTGGCGCCCTTCGGCAGGGTGCACACCTCGCCGCCCCAGGTCCACAGCCGGATGGCGTTGTGCGCGACCCGCAGCTCCAGCGGGTCGGTGGCGACGACCGGTTCGAAGACCTCCACCGAGCCGCGCTCGTCGAGGTCGCCGAGGTCGGCCTCGTCGATCACCGTGCCCGGTTCGGGGCGGTCGTGCGGGTCGAGGCTGCGTACGTCGACGGAGGCGAAGCGGAAGGTGCCCGGGGCGAGCGTCCGGTCCTGCGCGGTCCGGACGGTGACGTAGGCGCGGGCGTTGCAGCCGTCGTGCATCGCGTAGTCGATGAGCTTGACGTGACGGCGTACGGAGACCCGGCGGCGGGCGGTGTCGAGATAGGCCTCGGTGGCGACCGCGTCCTGGTGGTAGCTGATCTGGTCGCCGGTGTGGGCGAGGAGTTCGACGAGGGTCATGCCCAGGTCGGCGGGGTTGCGCTCGACCCAGTCGGGGGTGGTGAGCGCGAGCCGGTCCAGGAGCAGCTTGCGGATGGTGTCGTAGTCGCGGGCCGTGTAGTCGATGACGGGCGCGGCGGGGAAGTCCGTCTCCGGCCGGTGCTCGTCCTTGCAGTCGAAGGGGGTGGGACAGTCGGGCCGGAAGGAGAACGTGGCGCTGTGGTAGCGCTGGTCGAAGCCGCGGTACGGCTCGGTGCCGGGCCGTCCGTAGGGGTCGGTCTCGACGAGGGAGAGCCGGTAGCGGGAGGTGTCTCCGGCCCGGTCGAGGGTGACGTAGAGCCGGTCGTCGAGCTCCGGGTCCTCCTCGCGTTCGACGCTGACGTCGACGGCGGTGATGCCGGTGACGCGGCGGCCGCCGTCGATGCGGACGTTCTCGGGGCAGAGGCCGTGCGGGGCCTTGCCGAGGAAGGTGACGGTGAGCAGCAGGCCGTCGTCGCCGGTCTCGACGGTGTCGACGCCGTTGAGCTGGGCGGCCCTCACCTTGCCGCGGCGGGACGCTGTGGTGCCGGTCGTCATGCGGCGGCCCTCCCTTCGAAGACGTCGTCGCGCCGGGTGCCGGTGGCCCGGACGGCGTACGACAGATGGACGCGGACGGAGTGGTCCTCGCTGACGATGTCGAGGGCCGTGATCTCGATGAGGTCGCCGAGCCAGCGCTGCAGCGCGGCCTGCACCGACAGTTCGAGCGTGCTGATCAGCTCGGGGCTGTTCGGCGCGAACACCAGGTCGAGCAGTCCGCAGCCGAAGTCGGGGCGCATCACGCGCTCGCCGGGGCTGGTGAACAGCAGCTGCTCGATCAGGTCGTGGACGTGCTCGCCGTGACCGGCGTGCGCGGTGCGGCCGCGGCGGTCGGCGCGGAAGGGGAACGCGACATCGCTGCGCGGGCCCCTGGCACCCACGGGAGCGGTGGCGTTGCCGGGATACATCGGGCTCGTCGAACTCATCGGTGGGTGACCTTTCGCTGCGCGGCCTGGACGACGGGCGGCCCCTGCGGGACCAGGGCCGCGCTGAAGCACTGGGCCGCGGAGGTGTCGAGCAGTACGGGCGCGCCGTCGACCGTGATGCCGGTGGTGTCGGCGGTCCAGCGGACCGTGACGCACGGCGAGGGCACCCGGTCGACGGTGTGCGGGCAGCCGGTGACCACGTAGGAGTGCGCGGCCGTGGCGACGGCGGCACCCGCGACGCGGACGCCGCGGGAGGGCGGGGTGGCCGCGGTGACGCGCCCGCCGTGCGGGCAGCCGAGCACGGTGCCGGCGTCGAGAAGTCTTCTGGTCGTTCCTGTCACTTGCTGGATCCCCCGTCGTCTATCGCTTCGAGAGCACGGTCAACTGGCCCTCGTTGATCGTCACTTCACGTCCGCGCAGCACGACCTCGGCACCCGCGCCGGTCGCGATGACCACGGCCTCTTTGGTGATGCGGATGTAGGCGCCGCCCTGGGCCTGCAGGAGGATCCCCTGCTCGGCGCCGGGCGTGTCGTTCATGACGAGCTTGTGCGCCTGCGGTGTCTGCACGACGACCGGCTTGCTCGGCGAGTTCGCCTGGAGCTCGCGGCGCGCGTCGGGCGGCAGTTCCTCGGCGGCGCCGTACCAGCAGCCCGTCCACACCGGGAAGCTCGGGTCCCCCTGCTCGAACTCCACCCACACACCCGCGCCGGGCGGCGGCACCACGAACTGCCCGGACTCCGGCCCGGTGAACGGCAGGCAGGGCAGCGCCCAGGTCGACGGCTCGTCACCGAGCACGTCGGGGACCTCGACGGTGACGCGGCCGATGCGCAGCGGGTCGTTGTTGTCGACGACCCGGCCGCGGAATTTGCCGAGGTAGCGATTGCTGGGTGCCGCCATGGTGGAGGTGCTCCTGGTTGAGGGTCTTGTGGGGGGGGGTGGGTTACGGCCGGACGTAGTCGCTGCGGGCTTCGAGCCCTTCCCTGGAGAGGGTGAAGTTCTGCTGGTACGAGCCCGGCCGCAGGTTGTGCGTGACGGACTTGACGTAGTAGTCGCCGTCGTAGGCGCGTCCGGCGCCCCGTACGCCGACGAGCTGGCGCGGCTGGAGGATGTAGCCGTGCCGGTTGACGTCGAGGGAGCCGGAACCGGAGACGACGTCGGCGGAGACGGCCGCGCGGGCGAGCAGTTCGGCCTCGGCCTGCTCGCGCTGCTGCTTGGCGGTGCCGGACAGCGTCTTGCGCTTCAGGGCCGGGGTGGGGCGCCTGCCGAGGGGCGGGCGCAGTGGGCTGATCGGCGGTTGCGGCAGCAGGGTGGACTGCCGGGTGCCGGGGTCCTGCCAGCGTGCCTGCGGCTCTTCCCTGGCCGTCCCGTCGTAGGCGAACGTCAGCTGGTCGACGGTGGACTGGGCGTCCATGTTGACGTTGAGGGCGTGCTGGCGGATGCCGAGCCGGACCTCCGGGCCCCAACGGGCGGACGACTGCCCGGGGTTGGGTCCGGGGTCCAGGTAGAAGGTGTAGCCGTTGGCACGGGCGAGCTCGGTGACGTACTGGAGGTCGGTGCCGGTCTGGTAGTGCACGCGCAGGTCCTGGTGCGGGGGCTGGGCGACCTTCTCGGTGTAGACGTCGGGCCGGATGCCGTAGTCGGAGTAGCGGCGCAGAATGGCGAGGGCCCGCTGGGAGGGCGGCAGGTTGGGGTAGCGGGCGGTGCGCTCCTCCAGGTCCATCAGCAGGGTGAGGTCCTCGCCGGTGACGGTGAGGGTGGAGTGGCCGGGCCGGTTGCTGGCCCCGACCTCCTGACGCACGACGAGCCCGTCGAAGAGCACGGCCGGCGTGCCGCGCACGTTGACGGTCACGATCAGACGGGTCTTCGGATCGAAGAACCCCTCGGGCAGCAGCCGGCGGCTGATGATGCCGTTCTTGGTGAGGTCGAAGGCGAGCTGGAAGCCGCTGCGCTCGCCCGCGGTGGCGGTGATCTGCGCGGAGAGCAGGGCCTCGGTGACCTCGGCGGGCACGGGGCGGGCGAGCTTGGGCCCCATGAGGAGGGTGATGTGCACGGGGCCCTGCCCCACGGGCAGATCAAACACGCCGGTCCCCCTGAGGGAAGCCGCCGGCGATCGGAATGCCGATGATCCGCCCGGCCTCCTCGGTCAACTCGCGTGGATCGAGTACGGGGTTGGCGTCGGCGATCTGCCACCACTGCCCGGGGTCGCCGAAGTACCGCTGGGCGAGCAGGTCGGGCCGCTCCCCCGCGCCGACGACATGGGGCTCGGTCTCCTGGTGGCCGCCGTCGTCGAGGGGCGGCAGCAACCGGCGCTTGGTGTACCGGACTTCGCTTCCGTCGGGGCGGCGGTGCACCCCGATCTCGGCGTCGTGGTAGCGGCTGGTGCGCGGATAGGGATGGGCCCCGGGTATGGCGTCCAGGGCGCTCTCGTACGGTTCGATGTCGGCCATGGTGTGGCTCAGCCCCTCCTGATCGATGCGCTCGCCGCTGCTCCGATGCCGCCGCCGAGCCCCAGCGCGCCGAGACTGCCGCCCCGGGCGGCGGCGGCAAGCCGCTCCTTCTGTGCGAGATGCGCGAGGTAGAGATCGGCGCCTCGGTGACCGGCGGGCAGATCGCTGACGGTGAGGATCTTCATGCCGATGCTGAGGGAGGCGCGGATGGGATTGAGGTTCACGTCGAAGGCGGACTCGTTCACGGACAACTCCGTCAACCGCACGGGCATGACCCGCTTGCTCCCCCACGTGAACAGCGTCAGGGGCATCTCGATCGGGCTGATCTCGATGGCACCCTTCTGCGACAGCTTGCTCGCGGCGCGCAGTTGCGCGGTGGTCGGCTGTACGAGCATCTCCAGCGTGGCGAGCTGGGGATGAATCCCGTCGGGCGCCGCGACCTCGAACTGATCCGTCGCGTCGATCTCGGCGGTGAACTTCCAGGTCTCCTGCGCGGGCCCCTTGAGCCGCAACGCCTCGTTCCGATCCCCACTACCGGCACCCCCACCTCCGGCGTCCCCACTGTCACCCGCGGACTGGGGGCTCACACTGCGTTCGAGGGTGTCCGGGTTGAACTGCAGCACGATGATGCGTTGGGGGGTGCCGGTGTCGGGGTTGACGACGACGATGCCGGAGCGGATGGGTTTGGGGATGTCGGCGTAGCGGGTCACAGGCGGGCCTCCAGACGGGCGCGCAGGTGGTCGTAGTCGTGCCCGGGGAAGAGGTCGGGGAAGATCAGCAGCATGTTCTGAATGCTCTCCACCGCACCCTGGAAATCGATGTCGCGCATCGAGACGTCGGTGAAGAGGTACTGCCATCCGTACGTACCCTTGGTGACCAGGAGGGTCTCCAGGTACTCGGGGTATCCGAGATCCATGCGGAAGACGCCACGAGTGGGGTGGCAGTACCAGACCTCGGGCTGGCTCATCCCCGGGTCGATGCGCAGGGCGGACAGGGTGCCCGCCCCGCCACGAGGCTGCTCATCGAAGGCACGGAGTTCGCTGTAGAGCTTCCGCTGCTGGTCAGTGGGCTCGTCCACAGCGGGTTCAACTCCGGTGGTGAGCATGGCGGCAGCCAGGTGACGGACAGAGAACTCTCCTGTCAGATACACCTCGGACCGCTCGACGGCCCAGTGGCTTGACAGGCCTTCGAATCGAAGAAAGCTGCTGTGCAGCGACGGGTCCAGGACTACGCCTTCTTCATCTGCAATCAACTCGAAGGCTTCGGCGGCATCGCCGATCTCCTCTTCGACGGGCCCCCGCTCTTCGTACAGGACTTCCACATCGGAGGCGTCCCGCAACTCGTCAAGCATGGACAAGAAGCGCCGCTCGTACTCACTCAGGTCGGGCACAGGGTTTCTCCGGGGTCAGTTGTAGCGAAGTTCGTTCTGTCTGGCTGCAAGCTTGGCCAGGTCTGCCTGGAAGCTGGTGAGCTGCCCCGCGGGCAGTTTCCTCTTGTATTTGGTCATCCTCAGCCGGAGAGAGACGAAGTCCCGGTATGGCCCCTGCAAGACGACAGCCTTAGCGAAGACGGGGGTCACCTTGAACTCGCGGACCATTTTCGCCGGGCTTCGGCCATTGATGTTGAAGTGTGTGTACCGGCCCGGCTTTTCGACGTTGTCCCGCTCGTAGGACATCTCCGTGGGCTTCCTGACCCAGCGCTTGCCCTTGGGCTCGTAGCCACCCCATTTCATGCCGATCGATTTCGGATACCCGTAATCCGAGTTTGTCCGGTCGTCCGAGTGGAAGGCGACGGCCACCTGATACCAGATCATGTCCTCGGTCTTGTTGACCGCTACGGCCCTGTGTGCGGGCCCCTCCAACCGGTAATGGAATTTGGTGTTCACCTCGGAACCCGGTGCAGGGACCAGGTTGGAGCCCTTGGCCGGGCCCGCGAGCCGTTCGGTCAGCAGGTGCATGCGCACCCACGTCGTATCGGTACTGGGGAGTGTGTCCCATCCGATCGGGTTGCCGGGTCGCGCCAGTGTGGAGACCTGACCGCGAGGGATCTTCTTGTTGATCCCCGTGGCCTCGAAACCGCGAGCCCGTATCCCGTCCTGGAATTCCGGGATGATAGTGGGGAGGAGCGGCGGCTTGGGCTCGTCGGACTCTCGGTACTCGAGCAGTGTGGCGAGACGCTTCAACTCGTCGTGCAGTCGATCTCGTGCTGCGAGTGCCTGTTGGTAGTTCGCGTTGGTCACACGCACGGGAAGCCCTCGCTGACCGGCGTTCACCTCGCGAAGGGCTCCCTCCGCCTGGTGGTGAAGCGCATCTTGCATACGGCCCTGCGAAGTGTCCTTGATCGGCTCGATATCCGCTTCCCATGAATCCAGGTAGCGGCGGATCTGCCTCGGGTCGCTGCGGACCACCAAGTCGGCACCCCGACCACGGCCTTGATACATCAAGGTATGTGCTTCGCCGTCCCTGGCGCGGAAGTGCACCCTGGGCATGTTGTATTGACGCGTCGGGTCCTTCTCCTGCTCGCTCTCCCTCTCGCGCCGGCGATCGCGATCTCCTGCTCGGTTCTTGACGCGCTCATTCCGACGCCGCCATTGGTCGCGCAACTTCCGCAGCCGGTCGTTCACGCGGTTGCCGATCCTGCGGCGGGACTTGCCGAAAAGCTTGTCGGCTGCCCGGCGGGCCCTTCTGACCGCCGACTTGATGGTCTGGCGGGCGCGGCGGAGCGGGCGGCGGCGGGGGCGGTCCTTGTCGGTGTCGCGGCGCCTGTCGTCGTCACGGCGGCGGTCGTTGGGGCGGT
>NZ_JBHUQX010000195.1:16478-16924 GCF_042674225.1 Streptomyces sp. NPDC056948 | reverse complement strand
GTACATCGTGGCCTCCGCGGTGCTGGTGCGCCGCGGCTTCCTGCACCAGGACGCCGCGCTGCGCGAGGGCACATGGGAGCCGCCGGCGTACTCCGCCCTCCTCGGCGAGGCCGTCGTGGGCTTCGTCGGCTTCGGGCACATCGGCTCCCGCGCCTGGCAGCGGTTGCGCGCGTTCGGCGCGCGTGGCGTGGCCGTCACCCGCAGCGGCGGCGTGGACGCCGTGGCGGAGCGGCTGCTCTGGGCCGGAACCCTCGACGACCTGGACACCCTGCTGGAAACGGCGGACGTGGTCGTGGTGTCCGCACCGCTCACCGACCGGACCACCGGACTGATAGCGGCGAAGGAACTGGCCCTGCTGGGGGAATCGGGTGTGCTGATCAACGTCGGCCGCGGTCCGGTCGTCGACGAGGACGCCCTGTACGCCGCGCTGCGCGACGGTGTGATCG